>QZKI01000125.1 GCA_003598055.1 Candidatus Abyssobacteria bacterium SURF_17
TCACGCACCGCCCGCTTCGCTACCTGCTGAACGAGCAATTAACAGGACAACCACCTTTCAGGTTGTAAGGTCGGCCAGGCTTATCCTGGCGCTCCGAAGCGCACGAAGAAACACGAAGAGGCACGGAGTTCACGAAGGCTTGGGATTCATGGTTTGGGGCACATTCTACAATGAGGATGACCCGGATTGTTTTGGCAGACGTGTTGGTCTTGTGCAAGGTGTTGACCCCTCTCCTTCTTCGGTTCACAGTTCAAACACTCTCCGTGTCGTCCGCGCGCGCTCCGGTGTGGACGTGGTGGACGGGATGGACGGAAAGGGCAGTGTTCAAGAGTCTCTGTAGTCTCTGAGCGCTAGAATGGTTATGGGTTCCGGGTCATAGATTCCCGCGCCCGAGCAAGTCGAGGGAAGCTCTCGACGCGGGAATGATAAAAAGGAGCGGGAATGACAAAAAAGAAGCTGCTCATTGGTGCAATTCGCCGCATTCGTGTTCCACGCTTTTATTTGCAGGGAAGAAATGGTACAATCGCAGCCAGTGAAAACTGGAGAGGCGGCGTGAGGGGAGGAGAGGGCACAGAAGGAAATGTCCCGTAATTAAGATTGCGAGGGCGCAGCATGCTGCGCCCCTACAAGAACTGCTGGTTTTTCGGGGCGCACGGGCACGGCGCGCCGTGCCCCTACATGACATCTTCAATTACGGGACAGTCTCACAAAGGAGAGCGTGAATGGCGGGCAACAGGAAGACCATCGGAATCCTGACCGGCGGCGGAGATTGTCCCGGCATCAATGCAGTTATCCGTGCGGTGGCAAAGGCGGCGATGAATGACCACAACTGGCGCATCGTGGGATTCCGCGACGGATATGCCGGGCTTGTAATGCGCGAGTCGGTCGTGCTCACGAACCAGAGCGTCTCGAACATATTGAGTGTCGGCGGGACTATCTTGGGGACTTCCAACAAGGCGGACCCGCTCAAGTGGGCCGAGTGGCTTGACGGGAAGCTGACGTTCTTCGATAAGTCGAAAGATGTGCTCGCCTACTGTGACGAGTTGGAACTGAGCGCGCTTGTATGCGTGGGCGGCGACGGCACCTTAAGCATCGCGAACCGCCTTCTCGACAAGGGACTGCCGGTAGTCGGCATTCCGAAGACGATTGACAATGACCTCTCGGGCACCGACATCACGTTCGGACACGATTCGGCGGTGGCTACTGCGGTGGACGCGATTGACAAACTGCACACTACCGCGCAGTCGCATCACCGGGTCATGGTGGTCGAGGTGATGGGACGCTATGCCGGTTGGCTGGCGCTCTGCTCGGGACTCGCGGGCGGTGGTGACATCATCCTGATTCCGGAGATACCGTATGATATCGAGAAGGTGTGCCGGACCGTGGTAGACCGCGCCGGCAGGGGGAAGCTTTTCAGCATTGTGGTCGTGGCCGAGGGGGCCGAGCCCATTGGAGGGGAAAAAGTGGTCCAACAAATGATTGCCGACAGCCCCGACCCCATCAGGCTCGGCGGCATCGGGAAAATAGTCGGAAACAAGATCGAGCAAATGACGGGAGTCGAAACGCGTGTAACCATCCTCGGTCATGTCCAGAGGGGCGGTTCTCCCACGGCGTTCGACCGGATTCTCGCGACAAAATATGGAGTCGGCGCGGTCGAGCTCATCGAAAAGAAGCAGTTCGGCCAGATGGTCTGCCTGCGAGGGAACGACATACAGTCGGTCCCGATAGCTGAAGCGGTGGGAAAGCTCAAACTTGTCCCAACTGATTCTGAACTTATGGCGACCGCGCGCTCGGTGGGCACCGAATTCGGCGATAGCTGAATGTTCGCACTTACTTGCAGAGGTTCGCAACATTTCCGGGGGCTATTTGTAGGTGCGAATTCATTCGCAAGTGGTCATTTTATCTCATGACCCGAATGAATTCGGCCGTACGAGAATAATTCTTGGCCATCTCGGACGTGGCGTGAACTTCTGCAACCTAGCTAGAGAGACAAACGAGGCGAAAGGAATGCGTTCGCCAAAGCTGTTTTCCTCGCCTCTTGGCTTTCTGGAGAGCATCCCGCATTTGGGAATCCAATGCAGAGGCACGGCGCGCCGTGCCCCTGCAGCCCGAACAATGAGCGTCTCTTGTAGGGGCGCACGGCCGTGCGCCCCTACAATCGCTGCTGGGAGGCAACCTTTCTACGAGCGTGCTTCAGTCTTCTGAGTCTTCCTTGTCTATTTCCCCGAGCAACTCACAAATCAAGCATTGCCGCCGGAATTTGCAGTAGAGCTCGGGGTCGGGGCATGCGAGGCATCGCTCGCACATCCAGCGCTCATATTTCTCGCATCTGAATCTTGCGGGAAGGTCGCGATGCCTTGAGCATTGCATACTTGCGGTGGCTCTCCCGGGTAATTCCGGGGACATAATACTTGCTGGTTCATCTTATGCCGCGGCAAGTGACGACTGACGCCATTGTCGTTGTTCCCGTTGGAGAGACAAGTATTATGTCCCCGGAAGAAAGCATGGTCATTTCTTCGCTTGGCCGAGCACTTTGCCGGCTGTGTTCGGTGCGGCGACGGTCACAGAGACCGGCTTGATGAACTTCTTCGTCAAGCTGTCTGTGTTCAGCACGGCTAGTTGCTTGAACAGGAAATCGAACTTTGTTTCGAGTCTTGAGCAAATCTGCGTTTTGACGTCCGCTGGCAGGTCCCACACCTGTTTCTTGAACGGGCCGAAGGCTTTCTTGCGCGTCTTGTATATGAACTGCTCCTGCGTTTGACCTTCCTTTTTCTCGTCGGCGCACTCTTTGTCCAGGTACGCATATATTTCCTGTCGCAGGTCGGCTGGAAACGCGGCGTTGTCGTAAATCATGTTCTGGAATTCGGTCGCCAGGTGAACTTCGGCGGTTTCCCTGTCGGCGAAAATGTGGAACGCGTCTTCGGGTAGCGTCGAGGCTCCATGCTGGACAGCGCCCGCCATTCCATACTTCTCACGGGAGACCTTCGAGAGCTTCTCGAGCGTGTCGAAATCCACTTTCACTTTCGCGATCGTGCCGTCGGGCAGCGGGACGCCGCCGTGCGTAGTGCCTGTCTGCACACTGATTTTGCTGATGCCGGGCACGTTCTTTCCGCTCTTCTCCAGCTTCTTCTTGTAGTTGCTCATGTATCCCTGCAAGTCTTCGACCGTGCTGTTCTTCGTGCCGACCTCGCCAATCTCGCCGCCAATGGAGATGGTGATGCTGTTGGGCTCTTTGTCGCGGATAAACATGGTGTATTCGTGCGTGAGCGCGGCGTTTATCTCCTGCTGCGCTTCTTCGTTGGGCTTGGTCAGGTCAACGAGCGTTGAGGCATCGATGTCGATGTTGAAGAAGCCGCCTGTAATGGCCTCCTCGATAAGCGAGTGAATGGCGCCAAGCTCGGTATCCGACGAGGCCTTGTATTTCTTGGCGTTCACCTGGAAATGGTCGCCTTGCATACATACCGGGCCTTTGTAGCCGCTTGCAAGCGCGGCGCCGACGACCGCAGTAGTGTATTCCGCAGGCCGTTGAAGCGTATAGCCGATTTCGGAGCGCGCAATCTCGAAGAGGACGGGGCCGACTTTGCCCTTCATGGCCGACTTGAAGATGGTGTGCGCGACGTCGTACGTGAGCCCGCGGATGTTGATGGCCGGCACGGTGAAACCGCTGCACTCCCCGCGTCCGCGCGCCATGTAGAGGTCATGGATGCTGGCAAGGTGTATGCCGCAGGCATCGGCGCCGGCGCGCACGAGCCATCGGCAGAGTTCCTGAATATCTTTGTCGGAGTTGAAGATGGAATTATAGACGAGCGCATATGCGAGTTTGCGGAAATTCTGCTCGTTACTAACGTCGAGCTTTTCTTTTGAGAGTGATACGACGTTCTTCAAGGCGGCCTTCAAAGCATCCGGGTTCTTGTACAGGGTTGTTGAAGTCATCGTTTTTCCCCTTTCTATTTGCCTGTCTCACGCACGTTTTCAGAATCATATCACCGCGATTCTCGAGGTGTCAACGCCAAGCGAAACTCCCGTTACATTTTCTTTGCTTCACTCATGGCCGGGCATGGGCTGTGTGTTATGGATGTGGCGCGAGCTCGCTTCGGATTCCTTTTATTGCTATAGCGTAGCAATCCAGACGGAATAGAGGCGGCATGATGGAGGCACTCTAAACCGCTCGCCGTGGCGAACCTTGCAGAATGAGGCGCTTTTGAGCATAATCTCAGTGAAATTCGCCGATTTCCCAATAGGATAGGATATTGAGGGTAGTGATCTGCCGGAGCATGGTGAACGAGAAAGGAGCGCGAGGCAATGGACCTGAGAGGAAGCCAGACGGAGAGGAATCTGTTGACAGCATTCGCAGGCGAGTCACAAGCACGGAATCGATACACGTTCTATTCGAGTGAGGCGCGCAAAGCGGGATATGAACAGATTGCTGAAATTTTCATCGAAACCGCCGAGAACGAGAAAGAGCACGCAAAGGTGTTCTACAAACTGCTGCCGGACGGCGAGGTGAAGATCGAGGCGGGCTATCCTATCTCGCTCGGCGATACGGCCTCGAACCTCGCGGCCGCCGCCGAGGGCGAGAAGATGGAATGGACGACGATTTACAAGGACTTTGCAGGAGTGGCGAGGCAGGAGGGCTTTGCGGAAGCGGCGAACGCATTTGATCAGGTGGCGAAGGTGGAGGAGTTTCACGAGAAGCGCTACCGCTCGCTCCTGAAGAACGTTACCGAGGGGCGCGTGTTCAAGAAGGAAAGGGTCGTGAAGTGGCACTGCCGCAACTGCGGGCGCATTGTCGAGGCGGCAGAAGCGCCGAAACAATGCCCGACATGCAAGCATCCGCAGAGTTATTATGAGGTTCTCGCGGAGAATTATTGAGGCGCAGCGCGGCTGTCCAAAAGAAGAGACTTTCACCGCAGAGGCCCCAGAAGATGCATCGAGCAACCACTCCACGGTGATGCGCGTGTCCAGTAGCTGCGCGCCTCCCGCAAAATATGGGTTGTACGGGCGACTCACCGGGCCGCCCCTACAACATACACCCGCTTGAGCCATCATTTATGTCGCACACTCTCCCAATCCTTTAATTTGCCGGGCGGAAATGCTATAATTTTGTAAGGTATTGTTACCACGTCGTTTCATCTGGCAGATTTTTTGAGGGTTCAGCGAAATGGTATACGAGTTACCACCATTCAGGCCTCCGAGTGAGGCGTACAGCATGCTGTTGCGTGTGACGCGCGGGTGTCCGTGGAATCGCTGTAAGTTCTGCGGTATGTATAAGATGATGCGGTTTGAAACCCGATCGGTCGAGGAGGTCAAGGCTGACATCGATGCGGCACGCGAGTTCTATGGTGACCGCAAAATGAATGTCTTCATCGGTGATGCCGACAGTCCGGTGATAAAGACTGACGACTTTGTGGAGATACTGCGCTATCTTCGTTCGCAATTCACGCAGATACAGAGGGTTACGAGCTATGGACGAGCGAAGACGCTTGCCCTGATGGCTCCGGATAAGCTCAAGCGGCTGGCCGAAGCCGGGCTTGATCGATTGCATCTGGGCTTGGAAACGGGCGACCCGAAGTTGCTTCAGTTCATCAACAAGGGTTCTACGCCCGAGCACATGATAAAGGCAGGCCGCAAGGTGAAGGCGGCGGGCATCGAACTGTCCGAATATCTGATGCTTGGGTTAGGCGGCGCGGACGGCTGGGAGTCGCACGCGCGCGAGAGCGCGGCGGTTCTGAACGCGATTGACCCCGATTTCATTCGAGTTCGGACGACGAGCCTGATACCGGACACCCCGCTTTTTGAGGCATATGAAAAGGGGGAATACAAGCCTCCGACTATTCTGGACATGCTGATGGAGGAGCGCCTGCTGATCGAATGCCTCGAGGGCATACATTCGGAGTTTCACAGCGATCACGTATCCAACTTTGTTCCAGTGTTCGGGAAGTTCATGGAAGACAAGCCGGAGATGCTTAAAACGCTCGATGCAGTCATCGAGCGTTTGGAAAAGAACAAGGACAAACTGACGAACGAGCCCCGGATTGTGACGGTGATGTAATCCATGGCGTGCGAAAGAACGATTTCAACCATTTTCTTCGATTTCGGGGATACGCTTGTCGAGGGAAGCCCGACATATCTCAGGCGAGTGACCCAACTGCTCAGTGAGTTCGGGTTCCAGCGGGAATATCCCGATGTGGCGCATGCGTTCACGAAGGCCGATTATCTTCTCTATCGCGACGCCAGCTCGGGCTCTCTGAACGATGACGGCCAATATCTTGGGCGGTTCCTCGACCATTTCGCCGCATGCTTAGGCGTAGCTATTGACTGGCCGACGGTGCTGCCGCAGATTCTGAAGAAATTCGACGCGAGGTCGTATGAGAGAACGCTTTCCGAGGGAGCGCGCGACTTGCTCGAGGGGCTTCAGGCAAAGGGTTATCGGCTCGGCATCATCTCGAATAACGACGGCCGCTGTCGTGAGAAGTGTGCTGAGCTCGGCATAGCGAAATATTTCGAAGCGATTGTGGACTCATCGCTCGAGGGCGTGCGCAAGCCTTCGCCCAAAATCTTTAACGTTGCGTTAGGGAGGATGGGCATTGCACCACAGGAAGCCGCGCATGTGGGTGACATGTATGGGAGTGACGTGCTCGGCGCACGAGATACGGGTATAACGCCGATATGGTATAACCCGCGTCGCTGCGAGGCGTTCGACAGTTTCCAGCCGAAGTATGAGGTTGAGCGTCTGAGTCAGATTCTCGACTTTTTCTGATTCCGATGCGTGACAGCGCGTTCAAGAAGAGCCAGTTGGGAGGTAAGGAATAGGTGCTGTTTCCGCGTTCATTCAAAATCTCTCTTCTGCTCTCTTTGCTGATTCATTTCGGCGTATTCATCGGATTGAATCATGAGACGATCGCACGTCGGGTGCTCGCTGCGCCTGTTCCGCTGATGGCCCGAAAGAGTGAGCCCAAGGTGGTTCGATTCGAGCTTGTGGACACTCCTGCCTCCGCGGAGACTGCTCAGCCGCCGGAAAAGAAGAATCTTTTCTCGGATAAGAACACCCGGGCGCAGGACAGAGTTCAAGGGGACAAGAAATTGTCCGACTCCCCTCATGTGGAAGGCAAGCGTGAGGATTCGAAGGATACGAGGCCACGCAATGTTGTGACGGCGCCATCCGTGCCGCCCCCGCAGCCAGCAAAACCGAAGGAAGAAGCTCCGGACCGGCGTCCTGAACAGCCCAGTCCCCGCGAAAAGGAAGAGCGGATATCCCCGCGGGATTTCGCCGGGCCGAGGGAAGCACGAGAGCCCGAGGAGAAGAGGGTCGAGATTCAACCGGAGCGCAAGGAGAAGGAGGTCATCCAGCTTGCAAAAAAATCTCCTTCCGCGGTGGAGCAGGCACCCGCAAACCCGCAGCCAGCCACACCACGAGTGATTTCTGCTGCAAGCCCTCGAAATACAGATACGGATGCGCAGATAACGGGCGAGCCTTCATTCGCGGCCACCAGGCATTTCTTCGGCGAATATCTTCTGCAGATGAAGGAGGCAGTTGAGCGACAGTGGGTATCCCGGCTCGTGTCACGGTACACGGGCATCGTGAGTTCTGAGGCCGTCATCGACTACAAGATTCAGCCTGACGGCACCGTGACCGACATGGTTGTGGAGTCATCCGAGGGCGATTCTTACTTCCCTTTGGTGTGTGTTTCATCCATAAACGATGCTCAACCGTTCGGAAAGATACCATATGACGAGATTCAAGGTCTCCCTGACGAATTCGTGAACAAGCCGCTCAACATCCGATTCACCTTCCGCTATAACTGAGGAAAACGAGGGCCTCGCTAGCATGGTGTGTCTAACGCTTCTTCACATTTGAGCTTCGGGGACAGTGAATCCGTCCCATGGTTGGCAATCGGGTGCAACCTTCTGTAGGTGCGAACTTATTCGCATTCACATCACGAAAAAAGGCCGAAAGAACCATGCGAATCAATTCGCACCTGCAGAGCCGCGGGACAGCCCCCTTCGTAACGCGTTAAGCTATTTCTGAGACGCTGCACCGACAGGATGGAGGCAAAAAGACTTGGAGACCGCATTGCATCTTCTGCGAGCAGGTGGAGTAACGATGATTCCATTGCTGCTCTGCTCCGTTCTCGCGCTTGCAATAATCATCGAAAAGGCATATACGCTTCGGGGCCGGAGGGTCATCAATCCGGAAATCGCCGGCCTGGTCGAGCATATGCACGGAGGTGAGGATGCGCTCGCCTCAATAGCGGTATGTGAGCGGGTTGACAGTCCGTTTGCTCGCGTCATAAAGGCAGGTCTGGCCAACCGAAGCCTTCCACGGACGGAGAACGTGGAAATGGTTCAATCGACCGCGCGTCGGGAGGTGGGCTCACTTGAACGGGGCCTGCTGATACTGGAGATCATCACGGGTATTTCGCCGCTCCTCGGGTTATTGGGCACGGTTTTGGGGATATTTCACGTATTCAATGTGATTGTGGAACGGGGCGTTGGAGAGGCCTCGATACTTTCGGGCGGCATTTCCGAGGCGCTCATAACGACGATAGTCGGCTTATTCATCGCCATTCCTTCGCTGGTGGCGCACAGCTATTTCTCGAAGCGGGTTGACGACCTTGTGCTCGAGTTCGAGCGATATGCGAACATGCTGACGCATAAGCTCTATGCCGGCGAGACAAACGCAGCCAGAGAAAGACTCGGCGTGGAGCAGGAAGAGTTCACGCGGTAAGAGCGACCATGCAAATCCGAGAGAAAAAGAGGAAGCGTCCGGCGATAAACATTACGTCGCTCATTGATGTGATGTTTCTGCTGCTCATTTTCTTCATGGTTTCCACAACCTTTGCCGAGCATCCGGGCATCAAGCTTGAATTGCCCTCTGCGAGTACGGCCGAGCCGAGCAAGCTCGAGCCGCTGACACTGGCCATTGACAAACAGGGTCGGATGTTTCTGAATGATCTGCCGATTGAGGAGAGGCGGCTGCGCTCTCAGTTGAAGGCGGCTGCGCAGAAACCGGATACAACGCTTGTACTCAGGGCAGACAAGGACGTTCCATACGGGTATGTTATTCGTGCCATGGACATAACCCGGCAGAGTGGCATCAGACGCATCGTGTCGCTGACCGAAGTTCCGATGCGTGGCCAATGAGGTGACGCGCAGGGCCAGGCGGGGGCAGTTCATTACTTCGACGCGAGGCGAGCCCATGATACACAAGAGGATCGCCTTCTTTCGATGTGTTTTCTTCAGCTTTCCGAGCACTTCAAACCGTGTGCCCATCGGTCATCCTGGACAAATGCGTTGGTGCAGAATGGTTGAACGGCCCTGAACGCTGTGTTAGAATGGGGAAGAATTCGTGTGCCGATGGAGAAGGCGATAGTATGTATGAACTAACGGTAACATGTACGTTTTCGGCAGCTCACAGCCTGAGGGGCTATGAAGGTCCGTGCAGCAGGCTGCACGGGCATAACTGGGTCATTGAGGTCGTTGTCTCGGGCGAGACACTTCAGCAGAACGGGATCCTTTTGGATTTTGCCGACCTGAAGAAGGCGACGGCGGATGCGGTTTCCTGCCTTGACCATGCCAACTTGAACGAGGTGCCGCCGTTCGATGCCGCCAATCCGACGTCGGAGAACCTCGCGCGATGGATTTATGAACAAGTGGGGAAACGCATCAATACAGCCGCATGCACGGTGAAGCGCGTGAACATCCGCGAGGCCGAGACATCCTGCGCCAGTTATTTTGAGGAAACAGTTGAAAATACATGAGATTTTCTTCAGTATCCAGGGAGAATCGAGCCATGCCGGCGTTCCCTGCGCCTTCGTCAGGCTGACCGGATGCAACCTCCGTTGCAGCTACTGTGACACGCGGCATGCATATGAAGAAGGCGATGAGATGACGGCCGAACAGGTGATTGAACGTGTCGGCCGGTTTCGAGCGCCTCTTGTCGAGGTGACCGGAGGCGAGCCTCTGCTCCAGCCGGAGACTCCGGCGCTGGTTATGGCTCTCGCTGACCGTTGCTATAAAGTGCTCATCGAGACGAACGGCAGTTTGCCGCTCAAGGGAATTGATGAGAGGGCCACGGTCATCATGGACCTCAAATGTCCGGGCAGCGGCATGTCGGAGCATATGCTGTGGGAGAATCTCGACGCGCTCAGGCCGCATGATGAAATCAAGTTTGTGCTTACTGACCGGTATGATTACGATTGGGCGCTCGATATCATAAAAACACACCGGCTCAGCGAGAGACATGTGGTTCACCTGTCACCCGCCTACGGTATGCTGGAGCCAGCCGAGCTTGCCGCATGGATGCTGGAACCACTGACTGATGAAGCACTTGCAAGAGGATTGAATGTACGTTTTCAGTTGCAGCTCCACAAATATATCTGGCCGGGCGTCGAGCGAGGGGTGTGAGCGGTGAAACGAGAACTTGCGATAGCTCTCGTGAGCGGTGGAATGGATAGCTGCGTCGCCGCGGCACTGGCTGCCCAGGAACACCGGCTTGCCCTATTGCACGTGAGCTATGGACAGCGGACGTGGCGGCGTGAACTGGAGGCGTTCAGGGGGATAGCTGCGCACTACGGAGTGGAGCAAACGTTGGTGGCCGACATCGGCTACTTGAGCACGATCGGCGGCTCGAGCCTGACTGATTCGGAGATGAGCGTTCAACCTGCCGACCTCAACCGGTCGGGCATCCCCTCGAGTTATGTTCCATTCAGGAACACGCATTTTCTTGCGATTGCCGTCTCATGGGGTGAAGTTATCGGCGCGGGCAGGATATTCATCGGGGCAGTCGAGCCTGACAGTTCCGGCTATCCGGATTGTCGAGAGGTGTATTATAAAGTTTTCAACGAGTTGATCCGGGTGGGCACCCGGCCGGAGACGCACATCGAGGTAGTCGCACCCTTAATACGCATGAAGAAATCGGAGATTGTCAAGCTTGGCCTCAAGCTCGGGGCTCCGCTGCAGCTTACGTGGTCATGTTACCGGAATGACAATGTGCCCTGCGGCGATTGCGATAGCTGCGCGCTCAGGGCGAAGGGGTTCGAGGAAGCGGGTGCTATTGACCCGATTGTCAAGCACGTGATTTCATAAGTCTGATGACGTGTTGCATCGTCCTGTGTAGGGGCGCACGGCCGTGCGCTCCTACACAGGAGATTATGACCGTTAACAAGACATTGATTGTGCCCTCTGTGCGGGCGACTCACCGAGTCGCCCCTACGGAAGGGGGCTGAATGCGCCATTGAATTCTATGAGAATGCGGTCGGGGTATATTGTGGTGAAGAGAAAAGAGGTAGAGAGACGTGCCAAGAAGAAGGATGCGAGATGTTCAGAGCGAACCTGCGAACCATGAGGTAGAGGTCGACAAGGTTGGCGTGAAGGACGTCAAATATCCCATTGTTGTCCGGGACAAGGCGAAAAAAGAGCAGCACACGATTGCGGATATTAACATCTACGTGAACCTGCCGCATCAATTCCGCGGAACGCACATGAGCCGTTTCATCGAAGTGTTGAACAAACACCGCGGCCGAATGTCTGTGCGCACGATGGAGGAACTCCTGCGGGAGGTGGAACGAGCGCTTGACGCTCACAGCGCGCATCTTGAAATGAGCTTTCCGTACTTCATTGAGAAGGCGGCGCCCGTCTCCGGCGCGAAGAGCCTCATGGAGTATAAGTGCAGGTTCATCGTGTCGCACCGGGACCAGCTTGACTTCATTCTTGAGGTGAACGTTCCGGTCACGAATCTGTGTCCGTGCTCGAAGGAGATCAGCGAGCAAAGCGCGCATAATCAGCGCAGCATAGTCACGGTGCAGCTCACGTTCAAGGAGTTCGTGTGGATCGAGGACGTGATCGCGCTCGTTGAGCAATCAGCGAGCTGCGAGCTCTATTCTCTGCTGAAGCGGGAAGATGAGAAGTATGTGACAGAGAGAGCTTATTCACGCGCGATGTTCGCCGAGGACGTCGTGCGGGAAATTGCTCAGAAGCTCGAGTCCGATGCCAACATAACGTGGTTCACGGTCGCATCGGAGAACTTCGAAAGTATCCACAACCACAACGCGTACGCGTTTGTAGAAAAGAAGCTGCGGAAATAAGTGACGGCTATGACGTACTGCGCCGCCGCGTCCAGAGAGAGAGCAATTGTGCAGCTTCCTCGAGACGCAGAACAAGGGCTGCGCCGATGTAAAGTACCGTCCCTGCCGACAGCGGGATGAATACGTGGAGTATTCGGCCCCAGAGTGTTTCCGTGCCGGTGAGTCGAGCGCACAGCGCCGCCAGCGCGTACACGCACACGCCCATCATGAGTGACAACCCGCAGATTTTGCCCGTTGCCACTGCAATAGTCCGCAGACCGATGGCGCCAATCCTCTTCTCGAGATAAACCCAGAGCACAACCATATTGATTGTCGATGAGAGCGACGATGCCAGAGCCAGCCCTCCTTGCTTGAGCGGAATCATGAGGATCACGTTGAAGATGACGTTTGACACCATCGCGACCGTCGCGACAATCACGGGCAAACGCGTTTCCTTCATCGCGTAGAAGGCGAAGGCGAGCACCTTGGCACCTGCGAAAGCAAACAGGCCGAGGGAGTAGAACAACAGAGCGAATGCCGTATTCTCGGTGGCGGTGGAATCAAAGCTTCCGTGCTCGAAGAGCAGCCGTATGATAGGCGTGCGCAGAACAATGAGGCCCACCGTCGCAGGAACCATGACAAAGAAGACCGACCTGAGGCCGAGAGAAAGGGTGTCTTTGAGTTTATCTATCTTGCCCGCGCTCGAGTGCCGCGACATGGCGGGCAGGATGGCTGTGGCAATCGAGAGACCGAACACCGCCAGGGGGAGGTGAATAAGCCGGTAGGCGTAGTAGAGGGCAGAAACCATTCCTACGCCGAGGTACCAGGCCAACATTGTGTCAACAATGATGTTGACCTCGCGTACCGCTTGTCCGAAAAATGTCGGGAGGAGCAGCAAGAATATTCGAGAGAGCCCCGGATGCCGGATGTTCCATGCAATTCGCAGCGGAAAATGTTTCTTTCCGAGGAAGGGGATTTGGAGGAGTATCTGGAGCGCTCCGCCGACCAGGACGCCCACGGCGAGTGCGAAGATAGGGTCCTCGAAAAAGCCGGAGAGCGTATACGCGCATCCAATCATCGAAAGGTTCAGCAGCGCAGGCGCATATGCAGAAGGGAAAAACTGGTTGAGCGAGTTCAAAACCGCCATCAGGAGCGAAGCAATTCCGATGAGCAGAATATACGGGAATAATACTCTCGTGAGATGAATTGCCAGAAGCAATTTGTCGCTGGGCGGGCCGAATTCGAGCGTGATGAACCTCACGATGGCGGGCGCGAAAATCACCCCGAGGGCCGAGACAACGGTCAAGAAGGCGGCCATAGCGCCGATTGTGACGGCTGCGAGCTCGTCCGCCTGCTTTCGGGTCCGAGTCGTTAGATAGTCGGAATAAACGGGGATGAAGCCGGCGTTCATAGCGCCCTCGGCCAGCATTTCGCGGAGCATGTTGGGGAGGCGGAAGGCGACGAAGAAAGCGTCGCTCACGACCTTCGGATAGAGGTGAGCGATCACCATGTCGCGGGCGAGCCCGAGCACGCGGCTCAGCATCGTTCCCGAGCTGATGATTGCCGTTGAACGGGCTATACTCTGTCGTGTCGTCGGCTGTTCTAGCATGGGTTATCTGGATCGGCGCTCTGCAAGAAAGTCTGCCTCAGTCGGGATTGGGAACCTGAGAAATCGCTTGACAATCGGGTTTTTCCCCGTATGCAGGAGCGCGGCATGTTGCGCCCCTGCGCCGGCACACAAGATATTGGTCATGTTTTCTGTGCGGGTGACTCGGTGAGACGCCCGCACAGGAGCCCGCTCGAATTATCTGATGGATTCATTGTCACAGGCTTGTTGCCTCTTCTTCGTTGACTTTCTCGGCAGAATCTGGTAATCTATATTTCTTAATCACACGTGTTCAGGAGGTGAATGAGGTTCCGTGAAACGGAGCAAATCTGTTCTCAAACGTATTCGCCAGAACGAAGCGGCTCGCGCTCGCAACCGTGCGAATATCTCGAAACATAAGACAGCGACGAAGAAGCTTGAGGCTGCGATAGAGAAGAAGGAAACCACCGCTGCCCGGGAAACGCTCCCCAGCGTCGTTGCGGCCTTGGACAAGGCCGTGACGAAGGGGGTTCTGAGCAAGAACTCGGCGTCGAGAAAGAAGTCCTCGCTCGCGCGGCGCATTAATGCGCTTGGGTAACGCACAGTTCTCTGACGAGGAGCTCGAGGTCGATATCCGGGTGCCAGCGTGAGGTGGATTTGAATTTGTTGTCCCATTCCACAATTACGTGATACATCCTTCTGAGTTCATCAAGCGAGAATGAGCGTACCTGCCTGAGGAAGCGCTGTTTCAGAAATGGCTTCACCTGCAACGCCTTTGTGACGGCATCGTCAGGCACACCTTCTTCGAGCAGGCATCTGGCCCGGAGCAGCCGCTTCACCATGAAGTCGAGATGCCAGAGGATGCGGAGTTCCTGTTCTCCTTCCGTGATCAACTGCCTGAGCACGACCCACGCGTTCATGAGGTTTCTCTCAGCGATGCACTCGGTGAGCTTGTAAATGGGCTCTTTTTTTCGCGAGGAGACGAGCGCCTCAATGTCTTCCTGCTGTACGGTTTCCCTCTCGCCCAAATATTCGAGCAGATTGTTCACCTCGTTGGAAATGTCGGAAAGGTCGCTGCCCGTGAGCTCGAATATGGCGTCGACGATGTCTGCCGTAATTTTCTTCCCGCGTTCCCTGAGCATCTCGCGAATCCATGCCTTTGCCTCCGGCGCCCGTAATGCTCCAACCTCTACCACAGTTCCCTGCTGAGCGATGGCTTTGTAAAGCGTTTTGCGCCGGTCGATCCGGTCGGACGTGAGGATGAGCGTAAGAAAATCGGGCAGGTCGGCGATGCAATCCTGAAGCGCCTCTTGTGTGGGAGCCGGCAAGGAATTTATGTGGCGGATGACCACGACACGCCTGCATGAGCCGAGAGGATAGGCGTTGATTTCCTGAAAGAGCGCCGGCGGGTCGACGGTCGGCGTGTCGAGCTCGGCGAAATTGAAATCCTTCAATCCGTCGCCCAGGGAGAGGTCAACGATTTGGGCGATAAGGCGGCGTGCGAGAAACTCTTCCGGCCCGAGGAGCAGATACAGCCGCGAGAGATTGTCACTCCGGAGGCTCTTCTTGAGTTCGGCGTATGTTGTTCCCATTCAGAAAGCGATGCCGAGCGGGACGGCGCCCTGCGCGAGCTCACCAGTAGCTCTCGAAGCATTCGTAGATGATGGTTTCGACAAGATTCTCGGTGGCCTCGTCAAGCGCTTCTTCGCGGGTGCGCCCGCCCTGCGTCTGGTAAAAATCGGTCCCCTGGAGACTGTCCTGTTCCCATAGTGCTTTTCCGGTCCGAGTGTCTTCAAGAGCAACCCTTGCGGTGAGTGTTATCTTGAACTGGCCGATATTATCGTCCGTGCTGAAGCTTATGGCGCGTGCGTCAAAGCTCGTGATGGCTCCCTTGAGCACGAGGTCGGCAGACGCAGGATCGTCCACGATGCGGAAGCGGCCATCGGCTTCCATCTCGCGGACGAGAGCATTTGAGGCGCGAATCTGGATTTCCTGCTCGAAGCTCTCGTTCTTGAATGCGGGAATGGCGAGGGTCCGGTAGTCGTTCGAGAGGGTCGTGTTCGCGACGGTGTAGCCGCAGCCGAGAATTGCAGTCAGGCACAGGCAAAGGGTAAGCCATGGTAACGGGCCGGATTTCATGGCATTTTGGCGAGTGTCTCGCGGGCCTTTCTTGCCCATTCCGTTTCGGGATATTCGCGCAGAATCGAGTCGAAGTAGACGCGCGCGGAGTCGTATCTCATGTTGTGATGATAATACATCCCGATCTTGAAATCATGTTCCGCGGCCGTCTCCTGGAGCTGCGCAATCTTGGAGTGGGCTTCATGCGTCCGTGTGCTATCAGGGTACATTCTTAAGAAGTAGCGGAATTTGCTGATAGCGTCATCGACGGCGGTCTTATCGTACTCGCTTGGGAGCGCCTGGTTGAACTTGCATTCCGCACCGCTGAAGGCGGCTTCGGCGGTCCATTTCGACGCCGGATAGAAGTCGATCACTTTTTGGAACTCTGCGCTCGCCTCGTCGTAGAGCTCGAGTTTGAAATAGCACAAACCGATGCGATACTGCGCCTCGGCCGACAGTTCCGTAAACGGTTGATTCTCGATGAGCTTGCGGTAGGTCTCGATGGCTTTGTCAAAGTTGCTCCCCCTCAACAGGAAGAAGCGCTCCTCGTTCTGGACGCCAAGGTCGAAGAAGCGGTCCGCGATTGCTCTCTGTTTTTCAAGGACGTGCCCGAACAATTGAGTGTTCGGGTAATCCTCGATAACCTTCTGGTACTCCTCGATAGCATCCTCATATTCACCTTCCGCTTCGAGTGCCCTGCCGATGGAATACTGCGCAAGGTCGCAATAGTTGCTTTCGGGGAAATAGCGGAGCACTTTGCGGAATTCATCAATCGCCTTCTCGGTGTCTCCTTGCGCGAGGATTTCTTCACCATATTGGAACTGGAGGGCGGCCGTCTCCTTTGGCTGGCGTTTGGGATTGATCCAGCGGCCTGTCTGTGGGGTCCATGTCCATGCGGCATCAGCAGATGTGCCAATCGCGAGCAGGAACAAGACCCCGAAAGCAAGCGCGGAGAAGAATCGAGCTTTAACGGGCACGGGACTTCTTTCTCTAGGGATTACGTTTCTTGGTTGCATCGAAGGCGTATTTTAGCAGAAATTCTCAGGTATGTCAAAAGGTGCGCACAGGCATTTGTCGCGAGTGCGCCGCATAGTACTGTTCCGGGGACATACTACCTATACCTTCCTGTTATGCGGCTGTCGACAAAGCAGCGATGCCATGTCTTCTCCACGGGAATAAGTATTATGTCTCCGGAATTCAGGCGTTTTTCTTCATCTCAGCGATGCGCTCGCGCGCGAAGAGTGCGTGCTTGCTGTTAGGGAATTCCTTGATAATCTGTTTCAGGATTGTGGCCGCCGAGGCCGGGTCGTGTTTGTGTTGGAGATGAACGTCCGCAATGCGATTCATGAGGGAGCAGCGTTCCGAGTCCGACATGGTTTGGGACAGGCGAAGCGCTTCTTGCATATACGTGAGGCAGTTATCGTAGTCGCCGAGGCGGTAGTAGAGGTCGGCCAACCGCATGCGGGGAGTCGGGTTCTTCTTGTCTTTCTCGAATGCGCGGCGGTAGACGTTGATTGCGTCCTCGTATCTGTGCTCGACCTCATACTTCTCGGCGAGGTCGTACGTTTCCTTGACTTTCCCGCCGCCGGAGCCTCCCAGCAGGAAACCTGCGATTCCGCTCGAGAGCCGGCCGGAGTACCACAGGGCCAGAATCATTCCCACGATGACGCCGCCGTAGACCGCAATTGCGACCCATGCGTTTTCAAAGCGCGGTCCGATGAACAACAGGCCGATGATAGCAGCGACGATGAGGATTTCTATGAACATGGGTCTCTAAAAAGATATTTCACAAGGACACAGCATTTTATCAAGCGCCTTCCCGGCAGTTTCTATTTTAGCACAAGCGGCGTGTACGGTGGTTTCCCTATGAATTCTGTTCTGTCAAAGCCCGAACACGTTCTCGGCGTTCTTGGAGAGCCATTTGTCGAGGACGGTGGGCTTGAGGGGAAGCGAGTGCATTTCCTCGATGACCTTTGAGATGTGGATGCCGAGGTTGAGCCAGTCGGAGCCGAAGAGGATTTTGTCCTGGATGGTGGTGTTGCCGAAGTGGAGCAGCATCTCCCAGCCGCTGCCGGGCGTAGTAAGATGTTTGGGGCGATAAGCGGAGATGTCGAGGTAGAGGTTTTCGTGGCGCCAGGCGAGCACGACCATCTCGTTCACCCACGGCCAGCCGCCGTGTCCGGCAATGAGCTTGAGCTTGGGGAATTTGATGCACGCATCGTCCAGATAGATGGGCCGGCCATAGTCCATGCGTCTCTGGGTCGTCCAATTGGCGGAGGTGTGGAGCCAGACGGGAACGCCGAGTTCTTCGCAGCGCGCATATATGGGGAAATACTTGGGGTCGTTCGCGTATATGCCGTGCATGAATGGGCGCAGAGCGACCGCATGTAGGCCGAGCTGGTTGATACAGCGGTCAATCTCATCCACTGCCGCGCGGCCCTTGTGCGGGTTAACCCCCACGAAGCCGATAAACCTGCCAGGGTATCTCTTCAGTATGTCGGCCACTTTATCGTTGGGAACGGGCGCCTCGCCTGTCGCGTTTTCCTCGTCGAAGTTGTGGAGGGCCGAGGCTCGCACGCCGGCTGAATCGAGCGCCTTCACGAACTCGTCCATATCGCGCGGGAATCCTTCCATCTGCTGGCAGAGGAAGTTGATGAGTTGCTCCTGCGTCATCGAGCGAAGTGTTTCGCTGATGGTCTCGATGCCGGATGCTCGTAAGCTTTGGGGCGCGAACACGCGCAGGTAGCCCTTGAGGATATCGGGCATGTGGAGAATGCCGTCATAGAGGAACTCTGGCGTCGGCACTGTGCTCGATACGTCAATGATTTTGTTCACTCCGCCACCTGTTGCACGGTGTCCGTATTTTGGTCACGGTCAGGCGCAGAGCGTACGCGATGCCCCATGGGGGAAAGGGCGAAACGGGCAAAAGGGGAATAAGGAAGAGATCCCTCAGTCCTCTTCGCGATCTTTGCGCCTCGGGTCTGGGACCCTCTGCGGTTCAAAAGGCTTTTCAAAACAAATTCTCAAAATATTCGATCTTATACTCTGATTTTGGGAATGTATCCGGGGGCACCAGCTCGATGACGGGCCGGAAAACGAGCTTTTCGCGGATAGTGCGAGTCAGGGTATCTTTCAGTTCCTCGAGCTCGGCCTCGGAAAGTCCGTGGCCGTGCTCGACCTTGATATGAAGGTTTTCGCCGACTGCCGGGCCGGGCTTCTTGAGGACAATTCGCATCTCGCCGGTCGTTCCGGGCGCGAATGAGGAGATGACCTCCTTGACAGCTGCCGGGAAGACGTTGACTCCTTTCACCTTGAGCATGTCGTCGGTTCTGCCGATGACGCGAAAGCGGAAACTCGTGCGTCCGCACGGGCAGGCGCCGGCCTCGATGCGCACGACATCGCGGATCCTGTAGCGAACGACCGGAGTCGCTTCGCGGTCAATCGTGGTGAACACGATTTCGCCCTCGGCTCCGTCGGACAGCTCGATGGGCTGAAGACTCGCGGGGTCAATGAGTTCAGCGATGACTGCCGCCTGCGCGCAGAAGTGCATTCCGGCGGCTTCGTCACATTCGGCCGCCATATCGGCTGCGACGTCGGCCATGCCGTAGAAGTTGCGCGCTGTGATTCCCCATGTTGCCTCGATGTGTCTGCGGTCTTCGTCGGTCAGCGTTTCGCCGGAGAGGAATCCTTTCTTGAATCCGATCTCCATCGGTTCCATGTGGAGCATTTCGCGGACAACTTTCTCGAGGAACATTGTGGCCGATGGAGTCGAGAACATCACTGTCGGGCGGAACTCGAGCATGATATCGAGCAACTTCTGCATGCCTGAGCTCACGAGGGGAAGCGGAATCACGGTCATGCCGAGATGCTCGGCGCCGACGCTCTCGCTGAGTCCTGCTATGAAAAGGCCGAAATCGGCCGGGTTAATCATTACATCGTCGGGTCGCAGCCCTCCAGTCCATCCGTGGCGCGCGAACAGGTCTTTCCAGAGGTTGGCATCGCGCCTGGTGAGCCCGATGAAGAGTGGTTTGCCCGTTGTGCCGCTTGTTCCCTGGATGCGGATGATCTTGCGCATGGGCGCGCACTGGTGTCCGCCGAGGCCTCCGAGCTTGGCCTGTGTCTGCCTGAGTTCGTCCTTTGTCGTGAACGGAAGCTTCGGCAGGTCTGTAACTGATCTGATCTGGCCGAGAATTACGCCCGCTTCGTCGAACTTCTTCTTGTAAAACGGGGATTTTGCATAGACGTACGCTAGTTGCTGCTTCAATTTCGCGCTCTCGATCTTCTCGAGTTTCTTGCGCGGCATGGTTTCGATTTCTTCGTCCCAATATGTGCGATAGTTAGGCACGTATTTACTCTGCCTCTTCGGGCGTTATGAGCTCGAGGGGGTCGGGTGGCGGCACTAGTTTCAATCGAGTTTCTATCTGTTCAGGGGGAAACTGGGCTGGCGAGGGAACAAAGAGCAGCGGCATGTAGAGGTCCTCGACCCATTCGTCCAGCAGGTCGGCGTAATGCGGGTTTTCGGGGTCTCCGCTCTGGCCTCCGGGGAAAACACCAATGGAGTTTTGGAGGTCATTGAAATCGACGATCATTCGCCACGTTGGTCCGCCGGTCACTTCTCCGCCGGTGCCCCGTGCGGTCAGCGTGAGGTCGCTCCCGCTGAGCGGGTGTCCGCCGCGAACGAGAAGCGGATCACCTGAGAGGTGGTCGATCCTCAGGCGGTTCGTCCTTCCCCAACGCCATTCGGAGATATCGCCGCCGAAGCGCGCCGTCAGCTCCCGCACCGCATCGCGCAGGCTCTTGCAGGCGATATCTGCGAGCGTTTCCTTCTCTTCGGTCGACACGTCATCGAACCATGGAGAGGTTGGATTTTCGGCAATCATCTGTTCAAGGACTTCAAGCGGAGGCTGCCATTTGTTCAAGTCGGTGTGGCCCCATGACTCTTCAAGCTGATAGATGCCTGCCGCCTGCCATTCATCTCGCCAGGTGGCGTCGCGGAGCTTATCGAGCCATTTCCACCATATGGTGGGTGCAGGATTGTCGACGGTCGTGCGGAAATCCCAATCGGAAAGCATGTCAAGCACTTGCGCGTAGGGCTTGAGGTCCTGGAATTCGTATCTGCATACGGCTATGAGTTTTGGGAGCATGGATTCAGCAGCCGTATCGTACGTATCCGCCTGGTAGCTTTGCATCATTTCGGTTGTGATGGCGTCATTGGATGCAAGCAATCGGTTGATGCGACGCGCGCGGTAGCCAGGGTCCCAT
The DNA here is from genome assembly GCA_003598055.1 of Candidatus Abyssobacteria bacterium SURF_17. Lineage (GTDB taxonomy): Bacteria > Abyssobacteria > SURF-5 > SURF-5 > SURF-5 > SURF-17. The sequence goes on from QZKI01000125.1 coordinate 21,031, forward strand.
TCGTAGCCGAGGTAGTAAGGATAGCTCTTAGGTGCGGGCCGCTGGTTGGCTGATGCGAGATAGTGCTGCGACGGATTGACGCTGTGGGGCGTCTCAATCTTTGGAACGAATCCGGACCAATCGAACTCGCCGGATGAGCCGTCAACGGGGATGCGGCCAAAGCCCGATTTGCGGATTGGGAACAAGCCGGCGACCCACAGAGCTATCATTCCATTTGTGTCGGCATAGCAGAAATTCTGGGCAGGCGAGTTGAGCGTCTGCATGGCTAAGGCGAAGTCGTCATAATCGATGGCGTGGTTCAGCAAGTAGAAAGCGAGCGCGTCGTCGTCAGGCTCGGCTCCCGCCCAACGTAACGCCATGTTGCCGGTGGCTGTTGCGAGAAGGGGTCCGTGCGCTGTGGTTGCGATTTCCAATTCGAATGGTTTTTCTCCCCGCACATAGATGGTTTCGGTGAGTATCTCGAGAGGTTTCCATTCGCCCATGCGCAGGTAGTGGCTTTGTTCCTCGCTCAGGGTCTCGACGAAGAAGTCGGTCACATCGGCCTGGGTGTTCGTCACTCCCCAGGCGACATGGCGATTATGTCCGATCATGACGAGGGGAATGCCGGGCAGGGAAACACCCGTGACGTCGAGATTTCCGCCTGTAATATGGACGACGTACCATACGCACGGCAGGTGAAAGGTGAGATGCGGGTCGGAGGCCAGAAGCGGCCTTCCGGTGGCCGATTTTGTGCCGTCTATCACCCAGTTATTACTACCTATTCTGCCGTGCTCACCCATGATGCGGAATTGATGAGAGGCCACATTGAGTATTTGAAGGAAGGCATCGGCCGAGCCGGCTGGCGGTGTTGGTTGTTCGTCCTGTGTGTCACCGGGGCTGGCTTCGGTTGGCTCTTGAGGAATAATGGGAACCTCGTTATGGCGGTCCACAGGGAAGAGCTCCTCGACAGTTTTCCAGCCGAGTCTTTCGACGAGCACGCTCATATAGAGATCGTCAAGGCTTCCGCTCAGCTCCCATGCCATTGCCTTTCCGATAGCGAGTGAGTCCACAATGCTCCACGGTTCCGGCTGGTAATCCATGCGTCGAAACTCGAATGAGATTTCTTCCGGCAGTTTCCAAGCAAGATAAGTATTCACACCCCAGGAGTACGCAACGAGATTTTGGTATACGCGCGGATGACTCTTCACGCGTTCTGCAGATGCCGCCGCGAGTCGATTCAGCCCAATCGTGCGTACGAAGGTGTCATGGTCAAGCGCTTCACGTCCCAGTATCTCCGACAGCCTGCCCATTGCGGCGCGCCGGTTGAAGTCCATCTGCCACAGGCGATCCCTCGCGTGAACATAGCCGAGGGCGAACATGGCGTCAGTTTCGTTCTGGGCATAGATATGAGGGAATCCGTTCTTATCAACGAGGATTTCAACCTCGTCCTTGATGCCTCCTACAACAGTTTCGAGCGGTTGCGATTCTTCTGCGTGGGAGCAGAAGGAAGGAAAGCACACAACAGCCAGCGCGAAGCACAGTGACCAAAAGGTCTTCCTCATGGGACCAGGTTCCTCCTAAAAGACAACTGCCTTCCAGCAGTCATTGCGAGGGAGCGAACCTCGCTGTCGGCGGGGGAGCGACCGAAGCAATCCCAGTTGGTACGCTGTGTGAAAGGAAATTGCTTCGTCATCCCGCGAGGCGCGGGATGAATCGCAATGACCAGCAGAGTAAAGCCTTTTCCTTTACCCATACCTCTGTTCAGTGGCGCCATACGTGCCTAGGCGCCTGGTTTGAGGACAATTTTAACTGCTCCATCGAGTTTCTTATCGAACATGTCATATGCACGTTCGCCTTCAGTGAGGGGAAGCACATGACTGATAATCGGGCGCGTGTTGATCCGTCCGGCAGCAATCAATTGGAGCAATTTCGGAACATATTCCGACAATTTGTAGGGAAGCCCCATCGTGATTCTTTTATTTGTCACGCAGAGGATGGGCATGAATAGTTCGACCGGTTCCGAGTAGATGCCGACGCTGGAAATGTTGCTCGTGAGCCGAGCGGACTGGAGGCAAGCATAGAATGTGGCGGGCGTGCCAATCGCCTCGATTGCGACATTGACGCCGATGCCGTCGGTCAGCTCGCGGATACGGTTGGGAGCATCCACTTTCGATGCATTGATGGGAATCGAGCCGAGCTGTTCAGCGACCTTGAGCCGGTAGTCGAGCATATCCACCCCGAACACCTTCGATGGACCGAATAGCTGGGCGCATATCTGGGCGCAGAGCCCCACGGGACCGCAGCCGAATACTGCCACGGTATCGCCCGGTTTGATATCGCCGTTCTCGGCGGCGAAATAGCCGGTCGGCAGCATGTCGGTCGCGAGCATCACATCTTCGTCGCTCATGCCGTCGGGAATGCGGCAGAGAGCTTTGTGCGCCAGCGGGATGCGCACATATTCGGCCTGACCCCCATGGAGGCTTCCGCGCGGGTTCGGGCCTCCAAACATGCCGCCCTTTTCGCAGCCGAAGGGCACTTCCTTGAGGCAGCCTTCACACACGCCGCATTTGAAGCCGGGGTATACGAGAACCCGGTCGCCGGGCTTGAAGTCGGTGACGTGTTCGCCCACTTCTTCGACCACCCCGATGAATTCATGTCCGATTATCGTGCCATCATCTAAGCTGAAATCGCCCTTGTATATGTGAAGGTCGGACCCGCAGATGGCGGTCAGGGTGACTCGCACTATGGCGTCAGTGGGCTCGAGAATTGTCGGACGTGGGACGTCCTCGAGTAAGATTTTTCCGACGCCACGGTACACCATTGCTTTCATCGTTCGCATGCCGTGTCTCCTCAATGCTCACAGACCCATCAAATGCATTTGTTGACTTACAAATCCGGAATCGAAAATGGGTGCCTCTATTCTTTTGCGAAGATGTGAACGCCGGTTGCGCCGCCGAAGCCCTGGCAATGCGTGAGGCCGATTTTGGCTCCTTTCACCTGGCGTTGGTCGGCCTTTCCGCGGAGCTGGGTTACGATTTCGAACACCTGCGCAACGCCGGTTGCGCCGAGCGGATGCCCTTTCGAGAGCAGACCGCCGCTTGGGCTGACTGCGACCTTTCCCCCGAGTTTCGGCATTCCCTCTTCGATGAATTTGCCGCCCTCGCCTCGTTTGCACAACCCGAGGTTCTCGTAGTGAATGATTTCCGCAATGGCGAAGCAGTCGTGGAGTTCGATGACGTCGATATCATCAGGTTTGAGGCCGGCCATCTCATACGCGAGGTTTGCGGTCCGCTGGTTTATCTCGGTGATCCCGGTGAGGGGATGGTCGGGGTCAGCATGTTTCTCGGACTGGAACGCGGACGCGACAATGCGGATGGGCTCGGCTTTCACGGTTCGCGCGACGTCCTCGGTGCAGACAATCGCGGCGGCCGCGCCGGCTCCCGTCGGGCAACACATGAGCAGCGTGAGTGGGCCGACTATCTCGCGCGAGTTCAGCACTTCTTCTATAGTTACCGGTTTCTGGTATTGCGCTCGGGGGTTCAGCGCGCCGTTGTCGTGATTCTTTACCGAGACGAGCGCCATCTGCTCGCGGGTGGTCCCGTAGAGCGCGCTGTGTTCCTCGAAGATTCTGGCGAAGATGAAGGGCATCATCGGGGGCTGATTCTCGGGTGGCGTCTCTTCGCCCAAACTCATCTTGATGGGGCCGCGCCCCATCTTCTCGAAGCCGAGCGCGAGCGCGACATCATTCATTCCAAAGGCGACGGATGCCCATGCAGAGCGGAAGGCGGTGGTGCCGCTTGCGCAGGCGTTTTCGACGTTCGCTATGGGGATTCCCGTGCGACCGATTTTGTCGAGAATTTTTTGGCCGGCGGTGCCGCCCTGCATCACATGTCCGCAGAAGGCTGTTTCGATGGCTTCATAGCCGATGCCCGCATCGGCGAGGGCGGCGCGCATCGCTTCTTCGCCGAGGCTGATGAAGTTTCTGTCGGGATGCCTCGCAAACTTGGTCATTCCCACGCCGATGACATATACGTCGCGCGTCTTTTTCATGTGGTCTCCTCTTGTGGGCAAGCGAGAAATGGGGTAAACGGCAACATTATAATATGGAACCGGAGAATTGACAAATGTTGCGATACGAATAATAATGGCGGTGCCGATTTTCCGCACATTCTCAGGGAACCGAAAGGACAAGGAGCGCATGACGGGAAGAGAACGAATTCTTGCAGCCCTTTCCCTCGAGCAGCCCGACCGGGTGCCGCTGTTCGAGCTGGCATATAACGAGTCGAGCATCATCGGGATTGCGCGTCATTTCACCGACAAACTCCCCCCACCGAAGCCGGTTGCCGACATGGAGCCTGAAGAACTCTTGATGATCTTTGACGCGCTGGCGCTGTTTCTTGAGGAGCTCGAGATAGAAGGTGTCACGGCTCGCGTGCTCCACCATGAAGAGCCGCTGGGCAACGATTATTTCAAGGACAAGTGGGGAATCACGTACAAGCGCAATCCGTTCGGGCTCGCCTTTCCGATGGAGGGCCCCATTAAGTCCGCATCCGACCTGAAGGGCTACCGGTCGCCGAGGTTCGACCCCGACACCGACCTGATGATGCTGAGCATGGTGAAAGCGCGATTCGAGGGGAAGAAGGCAATTGTATTTTCCTCGCACGACTGCTTTCGGTATCCATGGGGGCTGCGCGGCGGCCTCGAGCATTTTTTGATTGATTATATGGAGAATCCCAAGCTCGCTCATGAGCTGGCCCGGATGTCCACCGATTATCACAAGGAGGAAGTCAGCGCCGCGCTCGATGCGGGCGCCGATGCGGTCACGTTCGAGGACGATATCGCTTTCAATGCGAATACTTTGATGTCACCCGCCCAGTTTGATGAATTTCTCGCGCCGTATCTGAAGGAGTTAGTGGATGTGGTTCACAAGAAGGGTGGCAAGGCCATCAAGCACACCGACGGCAACGTCTGGCCGGTGCTCGACCGGTTCATCGAGATAGGCTTCGACGGCATCCACCCGCTTCAGCCGCAGGCAGGCATGGATTTGAAGAGGGTGAAGGAGCACTGCGGCGACAAGGTCTGCCTGCTCGGGAACATCGACTGCATGGAGTTGCTCCCTTCGGGAACGGAGGAAGAGGTGGAGCAGGCGGTCAAGCAAGCAATCAAGGATGCCGCGCCGGGCGGCGGATATATCATGGCGTCATCGAACACGATTCATCCCGGCTGCAAACCGGAGAACTATCTCGCCATGGTCCGGGCGGCGAGGAAATACGGGACGTATTGAGGTCAGGGACAAATGGAGGACTCAGACCTATCGCGCGGGATGGGGAGATGTTCGGCAAGCGCATGAGGAGCGCTGAGCCAATCCCCGTTAGTGCGCGGAAATGTTGCACGGCAGATTCGAACAATATAGATAATTGAGGCGCGTTCCATGCACACCTTATTATATGTGGCATCCCCGATTGCAGCAGATGGTTATCCTTGGACTTTACCACACGTTCCAGATGGGCTATAATGTGCACTACTTCTGTTTCAGGAACGTAATAGGCCCGAAGGCTTTCAAGAGAAAGTGAGGGAATAAAATGGCAAGGATGAACTTCGGCGGTACGGTGGAAAAGGTTGTGACACGGGATGAGTTCCCGCTGTCGAAGGCGAGAAAGGTGCTGAAGGGCGAAACCGTCGCCGTATTGGGTTACGGCGTTCAGGGTCCCGCACAGGCGCTGAACATGAGGGATAACGGCATCAAGGTTATCATCGGGCAGTGGCCCGGCGACAAAGTCTACTGGAACAAGGCGATTGCCGACGGGTGGGTTCCGGGCAAGACGCTCTTGTCTCTGGAAGAGGCAGCCGACCGCGGCACGATCGTACAGTTCCTCATCTCGGACGCGGGCCAGATGGCGCAGTGGCCGAAGATTAAGCCGTTTCTGAGAAAAGGCGACGCACTCTATTTCTCGCATGGCTTCTCGATTGTTTATAAGAAGCAGACCGGCGTCATTCCGCCGAGGAACATCGATGTCATCATGGTCGCGCCGAAGGGCTCGGGCACGACGGTGCGCCGCAACTTCCTTGAAGGCATGGGAATCAATAGCAGCTATGCGATTCATCAGGATTACACCGGCCGGGCGGAGGAGCGGACGGTCGCGCTCGGGATAGCAATCGGCTCCGGCTACCTGTTCCCGACCACCTTCAAGAAAGAGGTTTTCAGCGACCTGACGGGCGAGCGAGGCGTGCTCATGGGAGCGCTTGCGGGCATCATGGAGGCCCAGTACAAGTGTCTCCGCAAACATGGCCACAGCCCGAGCGAGGCGTTCAACGAAACCGTCGAGGAGCTGACGCAGAGCCTCATACGGTTAGTTGGCGAAAATGGGATGGACTGGATGTATGCCAACTGCAGTACGACAGCTCAGCGCGGCGCGCTCGACTGGCGGCACGAGTTCCGTAAGGCGGTCACGCCGGTGTTCGACAGGTTGTACAAGCGAGTGGCGGCGGGCAAAGAAACAGCCATCGTACTGAAAGCGAACAGCGCGCCCGACTATAAGAAGAAACTGGACAAAGAGCTGGCGGAAATGCGGAATTCGGAGATGTGGCGGGCCGGCGCGGCGGTGCGTTCACTCAGGCCGGAGCGATGGTCGGAGACGAAGAAAAAGAGCAGGAAGAAGAAGTGACCGCGAGCCCGTCGCACGGGATAGTGAATTTGTCAGACAATCGAGTCGTTGACGGTAGGGGCGCACGGCCGTGCGCCCCTACGCGTTTCTTTTCTTTAGGTCTCCTCCCCATTTCCGGGACATAATACCTATTGCCCCATATCATGCTGCGAAAAGGAAACTGGTAATCGATTGGCTTCTTTCCCAGAGAACAGGTATTATGTCCCCGGAATCCTCTCTATATAAATCGCTCAGTATCCTACAGTGGTGGGCGTTTCTCAGCGGCGGGAGAATTCACTGTTTTGCAGAAGGGCTAAGACCATGTCGAGCAAAAAGCTGAAGCTCTGTCTCGTGGGCTGCGGCATGATTGGGAGAATTCACGCTCAGGCGTGCAGCAAACACCGGGACGACATCGCGCTATACGCATGCGATATGAATGCCGAGGTCGCTCGCGCCACGGCGGAAGAATTTGGAGCGCTCGCCGCTTTCACCTCGTACGACCAGGTACTCTCCCATCCTGATATTGAGGCAGTTGACCTGTGTCTCCCTCATCACCTGCATATGCCGGCGACACTCTCAGCGTTTGAAGCGGGTAAGCATGTGTTGCTCGAAAAGCCCATGGCTAACTCACTTGCGGAGGCGGATTCGCTCATCAAGGCAGCGAGCGCGAGCGGGCTGGTGCTGGCGGTTTCGGAGAACTTCCGGTTCGAGCCCGGTATTCGCCGCGCGGTTGAGATAATCGCGCGGGGAGATATCGGACAGCCGTTCCTAATTGTGGTGCAAGAGATGGCGTTCAACGCGGAAGTCACTGCGCTCATGCGGGCGTATGACTGGCGGAGACGCGAGTCGACGGGTGGAGGCGGAGTGCTTTTCGACCGGGGAGTGCATTTGATGGCCGCTGTAAACCAGTTGGGCGGGCCCGTTCGCAGCGTGTACGCGCTTACGCGCCGCCCCGCCGGCACCTGGGAGGTTGATGAAACATCCGTTGTGACGGTTGTCCATGAGAGCGGTGTCATTACGAATCTGATAGAGAGCTGGAACATCCGCTCCGCGCCGCAGACACCGATGATCGCCGTGTATGGGACCGACGGGACTATCCTCGAATCTCCCGAGAAGCGGCTCCCCGGACATGGCCCGTTCGAAATCGGCGGGCTTGTCGTATATAGCGCAAAGTGCGAGGAGTTTCAATCGCCGGTCGCTCCCGCCCTTTTCGAGGACGCAAAGCTTTACATGAAGATGATGCTGAACGCGGAAGTGCCGGATGCTGCGCTCGAACGGACGCTCGCGCGTGGTGTGCCGGTGGATATCGTCGGTGAGTTCGGCACGTACAACGTGTATGAAGCCTCGATTATGGATTTTGTCGAGTGCGTCCGAACGGGAAAGGCGCCGCACGTCGGAGGGAAAGAGGCGCGCTCAGACATCGAGCTTGTGTTCGCGGCTTACGAATCCGCGCGGAGAGCAAAGCCGGTGACGTTGCCGCTGCGCCAATGAATAAAGCAGCAGGCATCACTTCGACGACACTGTGAGCGTCTGACCGTCACGCCGCATACTCGTATTGAACGCTTGCGAGAGATTCTCCATCCTATCCATCACAAATGCAGCCTCTTCCCCCGAAACCCTGTTCACCTGGAAATCGCTTATTTTTGTGGGAACCATGGTTAGTTCCCAGTCGGGACTGTTCCAGTCCAGCACAAACAGGAATGAAAGGTCGTTCCTCTCTCTGGGGGCTACGGCATAATCGTCGATGAAGTCACCCGTCGCGTACAGGATGGGTTTTCCGCAATAGATTTCCATGCCTTGCGGCGTATGATTCGAGTGGCCCCAATAGCAATCGGCTCCCATATCGATAAGCTCGTGAGCAAGCGCCCGAATCGCCTGTGAAGGAGCGCCCCAATTCGGGCCGACATGCGCGCTGATGACGAGGATGTCCGAGGCGCGGCGCGCATCTTGCATGGCTTGCTGAACATACGCGCGATACTGCGGCCGGAGCCCGCCGGAATCGTAGTCAATATAAAAGGTGCCGGGTGCGGCGTCCTTAGCTTCCCATTCGGGCTCATTATCGGTGAGCGAGATGATTTCCATAGTAAGGCCATTCCGCTTTATAATCGCCGGTTTCTGCGCCTGCTGGCGGGACTCTCCCGCCCCTGCATGCGCGATTCCGGTTACATTCAGAAGGCGGAGGCATTCCCGCAATGCTTCTGCATCATAATCCAAGATGTGATTATTGGCGAGCGAAGCGAAATCAATTCGAGCTGCTCTCAGAACCTCAATCGCCCTCGGGTGCGCGCGAAAGTGAAATGCTTTCTCGTGCGGCCGCCACTTTTGTCCGTACGTCGCGATGACGCACTCGAGGTTGATAAGCCTCAGGTCTGCGGCGAGCAGCGGTTGCATGCAATCGCCCCATACGTAGGCAGGGTCAAAGTCTGGGATTTCGATGGCGGCCTGATTTACCAGGCGACCGAGCATGACATCACCGGTGATTGCAATTTTCATGGGTACCATTGGGTAAACTGTTTGAGCACTGTAAGAACGCCCCCTACAATGGTTCGCTCGGATTATTGGACGTACTGGGACACTTTTGAAACTTTCCCGCAACCCACAATTTGGCATCGCCCTCCGTAGGTGCGAATTCATTCGCATGCTTTTTTTAGGCCTGTTTTGCCATGTGAATGCGAAAAAATTCGCACCTACGGAGTTGCGGGACAGATTCTTTCTCCTCATTTCAGTGTGCATCTGCGTCGGTGATTCGGCAATTCCGGCAAGAAGTCAGACGTGCGTGTCGGCCGTGTGGTTTTCCACGATGCGTTCCTTGCGCTGGGCGAGCTCGCGTTGTATGCGCTCGTGTTCTTTCTTATCGTAGTGGAAGAAGCAGAATATGACAACGCCTACCAGGTTGATGAGCGCAGTGATAGGCCCGAAGAGGAGCTTGATCTTGAAGAGCATCTCCGGCGTTATCGCCACGCCTTTCTCAAAGCCGATGAGTTTGAGGTATAGCCCCGCGAAGAATACGCCCACCCCGCCCGCGGCCTTGCTGAAGAGGGTATACACGCCGTAGTAGGAACCTTCGCGCCTCTTATGGCTCACGAACTCATCATAATCAACGAGGTCGGCAATGAGCGACCACAGCATCACGTACGCGCCGAGCCCGAATCCGCTGAAGGCAAGCAGGATGAACACGCGGAGTATTTTCCCTTCGGCCATAAAGAAGGCGCCAAATAGTCCGACAGTCAGGATGGACTGCCCGAGCAGATAGGACAGCTTCTTGGTCGTCCGTTTCGAGAGCTGAACCCAGAAGATGGCGGCTCCCATCGCAAAGAACATGTAAGTCGCATAGAATGCGGAAACGAGTCCTTCCATTTTGAGCCAGTACTTGGTGACAAACATCATCATCGAGGCGGTGATGCCGCTGCCGACATCAATCGTGAGCATCGCCATCAGCAGGATGAAGAACGGCTTATTCCGGAGTGTGGAGAAGAGGTCCCCGTAGAGAGTGCCGAACAACTTTGCGGGCGCCAGCGGTTTTTTCTCGGGCTCGTGCGGAACACGCTCGCGCGTGCCGAAGAACGTCGTGAGGACCGTGCACGTTATGACGATTCCGATGGCGGCTGCGGTGAACCTGAACGCGCTTACGGGTTGGGAGAAGTACTCCGTCGCGCGCTCTGCGAAGGAATCGCTGAAAAATCCGAGTTTATGATGAAGGAGGTTTATGATGTCATCGGAGAACTCGAGCGCAACGTGCGGAACGATGGCGCCCGCGAGCTCCCCGAAGCGAGTAAAGCCAAAATTGAATCCGAAGATGCTAGAGCGCTCGTCCGGGTCGGTGCTGAGCTCGGCTCCGAGAGCAAGATAGGGTACGGCGACTACCGTATAGATTGCATACAGAAGGGTGATCAGCACGACGACATACAGAAAGAGGGAGAAACCGGCAAGAGACGAGGGCGGAGTCCACATGAAGAAAACAAGCAGGCCCAGTGGCACCGCTCCTCCGAGCAAGTAGACTCTGCGCCGACCGAGTCGCGTGTGGGTGTGGTCGGAAATGAAGCCCATGAGGGGGTCAGTGACCGCATCCCAGATATTGCCGATCATGATGGCAAGGCTGATATATGCAGGACTCAGGCCGACGACATCGGCATAGTAAAACAGCAAGTACAGCGAAATCATATTGCGGCTTATGCCGCCGCCGAAGCCGGCAACTCCGTAGAAGACTTTTTCCGGAAGCCTGATTGATGTGGCCGCATTCTTTATCACAATGTTCCTCGTGCGAGTGTCTTAGCAGGAAGGTGATGGACGATCTTTTTGTAAAATCCGGGCTCGTTTAGTATAGTGTGCCTTGGGAGGCAACCACGAACCTGGACCTTCGAGATTGCGGGGTGAAGAAACCCGATGAGAAAACTCTGTGGATTGTTCTTTTTATTTGTCGTCGCAACCATGCCGACAATCGTTTTCGCAGACCACATTGCCTTGGCGAACGGGGACTCGATAAGTGGAGAGATAATACACATATCCGATGGTCAAATTCAAGTTGTGACAGAGTATGCGGGAGAAATACGAATTGATTTCAGCAAAGCGACGGACTTAACGACAGAGACCTCCGGGCGGGTTACGATGAAAAACGGTGATGCGATAACGGGGCGCTTACTGTCGGTTTCCGAAGAGGATATGGTGATTGCGTCCGTTATTCTCGGCGAGCTGCGAGTACCTCGGGAGTCCTTCGTGAGTTTTGAGCTGCTCGAGAAAAGTGTGTCCGTACAGGCCGAGGCGGAGGCTGTTCCTGTGTCGACCCGGGAGGCGGCTGCCGACCATGAGGTGACGCGGCAATCCGTTGAAGATGAGATGGTTGAAGCGAAGGCGCCCGAGCTTCCCGCCGACCTTTGGAGCGGCTCTTTTGCGGTAGGCGCTCAACTCCAACGAGGAAACACAGATACGATGGACGTGCACATCGAATCGAGCGCCACAAGAACGGTTCCTCGCGAGGAATTGCGGCTGAAGTTTTACGCGGACTACGGGGAAACGGAGGGAAATACCGACACGAACAGGATATTTGGAGAGGGGAAACTGAAGGTCTTTCTGTCGGAGCCTCGGTATGTGTTCGGCCTGACAAACATGGAATACGACGAGATGGAGAACCTCGACCTCCGTGCGCAAGCGTTCGGCGGAGCAGGTCAAATCTTTTTGAAGACCGGCAGAACGCAGTTCCTCGGCGAGATTGGCGCCGGACTTACGGGCGAGTTCTTCGATAATGATGGGGATGAGGAAACTGTTGAGCCGAGCGGCTGGCTGAACGCGGAATGGAGGCAGAAGGTGGGCGCCCGTGCGGAATTCTTCCAAGGATTGACGCTGTATCCGAGCCTTGGCAGCTTCGGTGACTACCGCGTGCGCTCGGAAAGCGCACTCACAACGCCCATATCGGACCATTGGGCGGTAAAGCTGAGCGTCATCGACGACTACGACAGCGACCCCGAAAGCGAGGACGTAAGAAAGAACGATTTTCGGCTCATATCATCGCTCGAGTACAAGTTTTAGTGCTTGGTTGAAGAAGTTCGCGCGCATATGCGAGATAGCCAAGAATGATTCTTGTAGCCAAATTCATCCAGCTGGAGACATGAAGCGGCCAATTGCGAATAAACCTGTCCTCGACCCCGACCGGGGATTCGCATTTACAGACAGCCCCCGGAAATGTCGCGCGATTCTGCAAGCAGGCATGAGCTACCCCGACGAGAAATGGGAGGACGTAGAAGCAAATGGTGGCAGATGCGAGAAGTCCAGGTTATATTTATGCAGGTTGATGAGGGATATCTGGGGATTCAAGAAGGGACTTCAAATCGAGGAATGCCATGAACACCCGAGCGCACAGAATTCTCTGTGTAGCGTTGATCATGCTTCTTTTCTCTCTGGCGAGCAAGGAATTTGAAGCCGAGTGCGTTGCGGAGGCGGAAGGAGGAGGGACGATGCAAATTCAGAGTTCAGCCTTCAAGGAAGGAACGACGATTCCAAAGAAACACACCTGCGAAGGGGAGGACGTATCACCTCCACTCACGTGGTCGGAGTCTCCGAGCGGGACGAAGAGCCTTGTCCTCATCTGTGATGACCCCGACGCGCCGGTGGGAACGTGGGTTCATTGGGTGCTGTTCGGACTACCGCCCACGACCCGCGAACTGCCCGAGGGCGTTCCCGCAAAAGGCGAGGTTCTTGGGGCAAAGCAAGGCAGCAACGACTTTGGCAACCTCGGCTATGGCGGGCCGTGTCCGCCGCCGGGCCCTGCGCATCGGTATTTCTTCAAGCTCTATGCGGTGGATGCCGAGCTGAAGCTTGATGTCGGCGCGACCAAGGCGGAGGTCATGAAAGCAATCGAAGGACATATTTTGGACCAAGGTCAATTGATGGGTCGATACGCCAGGTGAGTGCGGAACAAGAGCAGCGTTCATTCCGGTGAGCGAAAGCTTATCGAGCTTTGCGCGACATTGATGCGCCCGTCTGTTTACGATTCCTGTCGAGGAGAGGAGAGTTCAGGGTAACCAATGAGCGAGCGAAAAGCGTTTCAAGAGCAGGTGCCGGCCGGTTCATCTCGGCGGTACTGTTACGGATGTGGCGCCGACAATCCCCGCGGCCTGCACATCAAGAGCTATTGGGAAGGCGACGAGGGGGTCTGTCGGTGGCGGCCGGAACCCTTTCACTCCTCCGGTCCGCCGGACTCACTGAACGGCGGAGTGGCCGCGACGCTGATTGACTGTCATAGCGTGTACACGGCGGTTGCGACAGCGTATAGACTGGAAGGCCGAGAAATGGGGCAGGGTGAGCCGGTTGATTATGCGACAGCCAAGCTCACCGTCGAGTACAAGAGGCGAACGCCGATGAATGCGACGCTCGAGCTGCGTTCAAGGGTGGTGAAAAAGGGAAACCGCAGCATGGTCGTCGAGACCGTGCTCCTGGCGGAGGGGCAGGAGTGCGTGCGGGGAGAAGTCATTGCCGTGCGCGTCAGTCCGGAAGCCTGACAGGAGGTAATTCGCTGGGAGGCCTGCCGTCTGCTGTTCTCTTCGCTTGTTGAAAAAGAGCCTGTGAAGCTGTTATACTTGGGTGGAGAAGGCCCGGGACATTGGGAGGAGGAGGCGGGCTTATCCTCGCGCAATTCCACAGTTCTCCGCCGAGCAATTATCATTCCATGAGCCATGCTCCTCGGGAGCAGCGCGTCAAATTTTCCTTTCTTGCACTGACCGCCTCTCTGTTCTTCGTCGTCTTGTTGAGCCAGGGCGTATTCGCCGCAACCCGCACGGAGAAGAATCAGGACATTGTCTTCCTGGTGGATACTTCCTCAAGCATGCGGGACATTTTCGACGGAGTGAAGAAGTCCATACGTGACTATGTACGGCAGGGGCAGCCGGGCGACAACGTCGTCATAATCAGTTTTGCCGAGAAAGTGGAGTTGCGGATACGGCAGAGAATCTCATCGGATGAAGATGTGAAATTGATTGAACGGGAACTGGACAAGATGGAGCCCACCGGAGATTTTACCTATATTACAGCGGCGCTCGACAGAGGCATGGAAGAGCTGAGAACGCTGGCCTCGAAGGATCCCACTCACCTGCGGACTCTGGTGCTCATGTCGGACGGGAAGAACAATCCTCCTCCGGACATTTCAGAGCCGTTGACGTTCGAAGAGGTGCTTCAGAGATATCCCGGGCTGCTCAAGGCGGCGGACTCCTCGTTTTACTATCTTTCATTGGGGAAAAATCCCGACCCAGAGGTGCTTTCCTTCATGGAGACCGTTGAGGGCTCGTCATTCGAGACGGGAAAGGTGACCCCGGAGACAGCCAAAGGGAAGCCGCCGCTGGCGCTCGCACAGGTGTTTGTTGAGCCTGTTTCAATAGACCTCGGGGCTGTTTTCGGGCCGAAGGCGACTGTTACCGTATCCTTGGCGTTTTTCCCCGCTCGTGGCAATCCTTCCGGACGTGCGATCGCAATTTCCATGAGCTCGCGGTTCAGGGAAAACCCCTCGTGGAGCACCACGATCGAAGTGTTTCCCGCCCTCATCGATTGTTCTGCGAAGCCATGGACTAGAGAGATTCGCCTGAAGATTGATAGCCTGCATGAGGGAACGTTGGTGGGAACGGTCGAGCTCAAACCGGTGGAAGGAGATGCATTGTTCATTGAGCCGACTGAGATTCCCGTTACCATGATGATTCGTCAGCCGGAGATGCGGGTGGTCCAGAGGGAGTCGCTCGACTTCGGTCCGATCGACCCGCGAAGAAGATTCGAGCAATCGCGAATTATCACGCTGGTGCCAAATGCGGCTGCGGCCGGGGAGGAGATTCAAGTCAAGCAGGACATCGCACTTCCCGAAGGTCTAACGATGAACACGCGCATCGAGAGGCGGGGACAGGCGCGAGACATCATAATCACGGTCGAGTCGAGCGATGAATTTCAGCCTCTCCACTCAATGGTGATAGAAGGCAAGGTCCGCCTGTCCGGCGCCAGGCATGTCATCGCTTTTTCCAAGAACGATATCGAGGTCCGGATCAAGGTAAGGCCTCCAGCAGCGCGAGGCCGGGCGCTCGTAGGGTTGTTTTCGCGAGTCACAAGCCTTCTTGTGCCCGTGCTTGCCGTCGTGGTCGGAGTTGTCGTCATTGGATTAGCGGGATATTGGTTGCTGAGGCCACGTCCCGAGAGCGCGTTCGAGGGCAAGCTTGTCCTGTTGCACCTGAAGGGGAAAGCAAGCGAGGTTTCGAGAACGATTGCGGTCAACTTGAATGACATAGGGAAGACGCTGAGGCGGGATTCGCTCACAATAGGCAGCTCGACGGATGCCGGCATCGTTCTGCCGCACAAGTCTGTGGCCGCGCACCACTGTGATGTGTATGTGAGCATTGACGAGGGGAGCAAGCATATATGCATTGAACCTGTGGGGGACAACTCAGTCATCGTGAATATGCAAAGGATAGCGGAGCCGACTCCCCTGAGCGACAAGGACCTCGTCGAGATAGGCGCGTATACGTTCCGGTTTGAGAACCCGCATCCATTCAAACAGATCGTGGTCAAATTCCTCGACGGGCGCATTCTGAAGGGAACACCGTCAAGCTGGGACATCGACACCGAGGGATTCAATTTGCTTCCGCGAGATGCGCTGCCGGGCTCGGAAGAGGAGATATATGTGCGTTTCGGCGACCTCAAGGCAGTTTACTTCGTGAGGGATTTCGACGGTCAGATTGGCAAGAAGATAGTCTCGCCATCCAAACAGATTCGCGGGACTCACTTAAGGCTCACGTTTCATGACAAAGAAGTGATGGAGGGTTTCACCTCGGAGGCCTACACGGCATCGAGCCCGCGCTTTTATTTCTTTCCCGCTGACCAGACGGGAAACACGATTTCTCTCGTGGTTGAGCGCATGCACTTGATAAGCCTCGAGGAGATTATGCCACAGCAGCGGAACGCATAGAAAGACCCGCTGCGTTCTGATCCCGCCGCGCCATAACTGATGCCATTCAGAAATCAGCGAGGGTCGGGGCGATTCCCGCAGACTTCATATGACAGGTGTCATTCATGAGAACCACGACGGCGCCCTCGGCGGAAAGTTCGAGAATGTTGAAGGCGCAATTGTCCTGCCGAATTCTCCAGAACGCGGAGTTGCCAAGGCCGAGCGCGGCACACATGATGACCTTTGTGACCACGCGGTGCGCCACCACAAGAACGGTGGCCTCAGGATGCTCGGTTCTTATGCGGTCGAGTGAACGAAGGGCTCGTTTTCTCACCATTGCGAGACTTTCGCCGCCGGGGAACCTGGTCCGATGCGGCGCGTCGTGCCATTTCTGGTACAACGCGCCAAATCGCTTACTTGCTTCGAGGTCGGGGAGCCCTTGCCACTCACCATAATCCATATCAGTGATGCCTTCATCGAGCTTGACATCCAACGAATGCGGTCGGGCAACGATGGCGGCGGTCTCGACCGCGCGGCTAAGCGGGCTCGAGTAGCAGGCATGCGCGCGAACGTGCTCAAGATGCTCGGAGAGTGCGCGTGCTTCTTCTCGGCCTCGTTTGTTCAGCGGGAGGTCCGCTCTGCCGCGGAAGATCTTTTCCTTGTTCCAGTCGGTTTGACCGTGTCGGATAAGGTAAATGGTTGTCATGGCGAATTACCTCCAGATTACGATGGTATCAGACAGCACATTCTTTGTAAAATCACCCTTATGGCTGCAGGGATGGCAAACAGGGAAGAATCTGGGGGTGGACTGGACGTTGCAATGTCTGATGGGGTATAATTAATTAAGTTATTGAGTAAAGGTGCATGTTCATGAAAGCGGAAGACACCATGGGCTGCAAGGTGCTCATCATAGATGATGATCCCACCGTTCTTGACATTCTGTCCACCAAACTGTCCGCAGAAGGGCACTCGTGCACAGCGGCGGAAACTGGTGAAAATGCTCTCTCTTTGGCGAGGACAACCGCCTTCGATGTCGTGATAACCGACCTTAACATGCCCGGCATCGACGGGTTCACGCTTACCGAAGTCTTGAAAGCAAAGTATCCCTTCATCGGCGTCATCGCAATTACCGGCATGACCGACGTGGAGAGCGCGGTAAAGGCCATGAAAGTTGGCGCGGATGACTATATCACGAAGCCGTTCAATTTGGAGCATATTGTCCTCAGTGTCCAGCGCACGCTTGAGAAGCAGAGACTGATTCTTGAGAATCGGAACTACCAGCAATTCCTCGAACAGAGGATTCGGGAGGCGACCAAGGAGCAACAGAAGACGCTGACCGAACTCAGGCAAACAAAGGAATATCTCGAGAATCTCATTGAAAGCTGTGTCGACGCAATCATATCGCTCGATATGGAGGGCAACATTCGGTTCTGCAACCGGTGGACGGAAAACCTGCTAGGCAGTCCGGTAAATGCTATTCTGGGGCATGACATCTCTGAGTTCTGCGGGGGTGAGAAGGAGGCGGCAGACAAGCTCGTCGGCACGATTCTGCTGCAAGGAAAAGTTCAGAACTACGAGATAGAGCTCGTATCGAAGGAAAATCGCAGGATAGTCGCCAGCATGTCAGCATCAGTGCTTCAGAACTCCGAGACGCAGGGCACGGGCATCATCGCCATCTTCAAGGACATAACGGAGCAGAAGAAGTTGGAACTCGAGCTGCAAGAGCTCTCGATCAAGGATAACCTGACGTCGCTTTACAATCAGCGACATTTTTATCGCGTTCTTCAGACGGAGATTGCACGCGCCACGCGGCAGAAGCACCCACTGTGTCTTCTTTTGCTGGACCTCGACAATTTCAAGCAGCTCAATGATACGAAGGGGCACCTGGCGGGCGACCGCATCCTGGAGCGCATAGGGGCGTTGATAGGAGATAGCACGCGCGAGCACGTCGACTATGCCTTTCGCTATGGAGGCGACGAATTCACCATCATCCTCACGGAGACGACGGCTAAGCAGGCTATTGACGTGGCCGAGCGAATTCAGCGTTCGGTATCGCAATCGCTCAAAGAAGGTATCACCCTTAGTGTCGGTCTCGCTGAGTATGTGAATTCGCTCAGTCTTGAAGACTTCATCAACAGCGCTGACAAGGCGATGTACGAGGCCAAGAAGGCTGGCGGTGACCGAGTCGCCATAGCCCGCATTCCAAAAGAGTCGGCAAAGAAGTGAAACTCATCCCGTCATCCGCACCTATCGCCAGGGGTGCGCCGCCGATAGCGTAGCAACCTTTTCTCCGCGCGCGGAGTCCGAACCATTCTCTTCTCCTTCTTTTTCCGTTGGTCTGTGCACGGTTCAGTCTTTGCCGTATGCTCACATCGGCGTGATTGACATAGCTTCGCGAGTTGGTGTAGCGTTATCGCATCGCCATGCACGCCGATAGATTCATCTGATCTGCGGAAATCCTCTCGACATCATAACAGAGAAGCAAGAGGTCTTTGGAGGCACTCGCGTGGACGCGTCTCCTTCGCTGAGACACGGAGTAATGCCGTAAGGAGTCAGACATGTACGCATTCAATGACAATCGAACCCCAAGCCTTTGATGATGAGGTTAGCGGAGGCGAAAGCACAATGGATGTGAAGCAATTGGAGCAGGAACTGAGAGACGACGGCGAGATAGTCATACACGCGTTCGAGGAATGGGCTGAAAAACGTCCCAACAAGACGTTTTTCCATTATGGTGAGGAGGATAGGCGAATCACGTTCGCGGAGTTCAATCGGCTGTCCAACAGCATTGCCCACAACCTGCGCGCGATGGGCGTACAGAAGGGCGACAGAGTTTCTCTGTTCTTGATGAATCCCCTCGTAACCACGCTGGCGATGTTTGGGATATGGAAAATCGGAGCCATATATTGTCCCATTAACTTCAATTATCAAGGCCGCCTGCTCTCGTACCAGTTGAATGACACACAACCGAAGGCGCTTGTGACCGAGCAAGCGCGCGTGCCACTCCTGAATCAGGTGCGCTCGGACATAGCCGCCTTCGACATCATCCTTCACAGCCCCAAGGAAGCCGAGCACGATTACGACCCGGAACATGCAGAAATCACATTGGATAAGGAGTTTCGATGGCGCGCGTTCGAGAGACTGTTGCAGGGCAAGAGCGAGAATCCCGCCACCAAAATCGAGTACGGGGATACCGCAAACATCATCTACACGTCGGGGACAACCGGGCCCGCCAAGGGCGTTGTGCAGCCCTACCGGTGGATTCATAACTATGTATTCTATAACCTGAAATTTCAGCATCCCGACGATGTTGTCTACAATGACCTTCCCCTGTATCACGTCGCGGGTGCATTCGCGAACATCGCGAGAGCGGCATGGACGGGCTGTACCGTGGCGGTGTGGGATAAGTTCAGCCCGTTCGAGTTCTGGCAAAGAATACAGACGAGTGGGGCCACATCGGCAATCCTGATAGACGTTATGATACCGTGGCTGCTCATCCCCGAGGAAACGCCGGAGGACCGATATAACACCTTGAAGCAGGTGCATATGCAGCCGCTCCCAGAGTATCACAATAAAGTGGCGAGACGGTTTGGGTTCGACTTTGTGAGCGTCGGATACGGGCAAACCGAAGCTGGCGCTGGCTGCGTGGGTATCATAGACGAGTTTGGCGATGAGGAAGGAACGCCGAAGGAACTCTACAAGGGCTACTCGAAGGAAGAAGGGAGAGAAATGGCGCAAAGGCTGGGCGTTCCAGTAATTCCCGGAAACGCGAAGATCAAGAAGGGATTCATGGGGCATTCGACACTTCTCCTCCGGGCTGCGATTCTCAATGAACACGATGAAGAACTGCCTGCGGGAAAGCATGGACACCTCGCATTCAGAGAAACGCTCCCTTCTGTCTTGATGAAAGAGTATTTCAATAAGCCCCAAGCAACCCTTGAGACATTCAGAAACTCCTGGTTTCATACCGGAGACGGCGCATACCGTGACGAAGACGGCAGTTTCTATTTCGTGGACAGGATAGGAGGCTTTATCAGGAGAAGAGGCGAAAACATTTCCTCCTACCAGATAGAAGACATTATGACCAGCCACCCGAAAGTGGGCGTGTGCGCGGCGTTTCCGATTCCCGCCGAAGAGGGAGAAGAGGACGACATTGTGGTGTTCATCGTCGTGCAGCCGGGCGAGGAGCTTTCCGAAGAAGAGTTGCGGGTATGGATCAAGGCCGAAATGCCCAAGTTCATGCGGCCGAAACACATCAGATTTGTTGATTTGTTACCCCAGACACCTACATTCAAAGTTGAGAAGTACAAGCTGCGAGAGAAGATACTGCGGGAACTGGGGCGGAAATCATGAGGCTGAGATTTGAGAACGTTATTAGCGTATTCGTGAGGGCGGCCTCAGAGGGAGTCGCCCTCACAATTGCCGGATTCCTCCACCGTTTCACTGCTAAACCGCGCTCTCTCCGGACGGAGCAACAATATTCGCCATGGCGCTTAGTCGACCCTGAAGAATCTGCTCTTCGGAGAATTACAGATGGGACACCTTTCCGGTGGTTCGCCTATCACGGTGTTTCCACATACGTTGCAGACATGGATTTCTGCTGCGGGCAAATCCTTGCCGGAATTCAGGGTTTCAAGAGCTTCGCCATAGAGGTTGTGGTGTATCCGCTCGACCGCGAGTGCGTTGCTGAATGACATGGCAGCTGCCTGATTTTTTTCCTTCTGCGCTTCGGCAAGGAATTTCGGATACATTTCCTTAAATTCCGCGCCTTCGCCGTCAATCGCAGCTTGAAGGTTGTCTGCCGTGTCTTTCACTCCACCCATCACGCGCAGGTGAGCGTGGGCATGCACGGTCTCGGCCTCGGCTGCAGCCCGAAACAATCTGGCGATTTGGGGATAGCCATCCGCATCCGCTTTCTTTGCAAAGGCCAGATACGTCCGATTCGCCTGACTTTCGCCAGCAAATGCTTCCTTAAGATTGTCGCTCGTTGCCATACTCTTCTCCTTTCCGGGAATGACAATATTGCATAATGACCAATGGTTTCCCCACCCAGTTCGATGAGTAGTTCTCTCGCTGGAGAGGTGCAATGCTGAAAGCAGGGCGCCCTAATCGCGCTGAGGCCACTCGGCCGCCTCGCGTTCATCGACATAATAACAGAAGCGGTCCCATTCGACCTCGCGGCTGGAGATAGGACAGCGCAGTCTGACCTTTCGCTCGGTCACGCCGACTACTTCCCAGTCGCCGCCCCGCGGGCCGCCGTCAATGTGCATCTTTTGGCCGACCTGAAACGGGAACGGGCGAAAGAAGATTATTTTCTCTTTCACGAATGCCCACTTTGAGACTGTCCCGCAAATGCGATTCTGCGAGCGCAGCATGCTACGCCCCTACAAGAAACGGGGATTTTGGGGAGCTGTGTAGGCACAGCGCCGTGCCCCTAGTCAATCCCCAATTGTGGGACAGTCACCTTTCCTCTTTTGACCTCGTTGGAGTATTGTGATTCGCGCAAGCCGCAGAAGTCAAGCGCGGGCGCGAGAGTTGGCTCAGACGTTCACGGTCGGCGCGTCGATTCTGTTCGCGTCGGCATTACCGAGGCCACGGTCGGCAGCAGAAGCGAGCCATCGCGGATAGCGTCCGATTTCCGCGAGCGGACGCAGTCCCACCTCAATTCGCCTTTCATCGATGATGCGTATTCCAATCGTGTCGAGCGCCACGGGGTCGCAGGAAAGGAGCAGCCCCGAGTATTGCCATGCGAAAGCAGGGTTGTAACCCGGCCCGCCGTTACAGCCGGCTCGTGTCGCATCACAGACCACGAGCTTTGTCTTAGCCTTGATATCTTCGAGCGAATTCAGGTCGGCGATAGAGGGGTCGCACCCTTTCGCATGATGGCTGCCGGGATTGTGAAACGAGCCGTAGTGGTTTTTCATCGCGATTGAGACGCCCGCGCCGCCGTGGTCTTTCAAGATCGGGACGTTGATGAGTGCGGTGATTTCTCGCGTCAATATCTTACTCAGCCGGCCGTTGAAACTCCGGTGTACTGCCGCTTTTTCCTCGTAGCCGAGGGCATCGGTTCCGTAGCATTTTGCGCCGGCCCCGTCCGCATTGATTTTGTAGCCGACAGCCGCCAACTCTCGGTTCGTCCTATCCCAGATTATGATGTTTTCAGCCGAAATAGGAACTTTTTGCAGTTCCGAGACGATGGCCGCGACCACCTGAGGACGAGTCGACAGGTTGGGACCCGCAATGCAGTTCACCTTTATTCCGACCACGTCCTTGGGTGTGAAGAGAGCGCGCCATGCCTGCATCGCATCTTCAACACCGAAAAGGGTTTTCATGCCAGCATCAAGCGTCGCTGCAACCTCTGCTTCCTGCAAAGACCCGTTTGCCGCAAAGAGGTCACTGCTTCGTGCAATCACCACGCGGCTTCGGTCATTCGGTAGGCCCGGTAGCCTCGGTTCCGATGACGGTGCGGCAGCCAACATATGTGCAACGTGCTTTCCTCCCGCGGCAAGCGCCACAAGGCCGGCGCCAGTGCCTGCCGCGTAAGAGAGGAACTTTCTGCGATTGATGGGGTTTCCCTGCTTATGCCGGCTTTCTGCATCGATACTGCCTTCTACGTGCATAATTCTCTCCAATTGTTACAGTTTCGGGATGACATAAGATAGGAATGGTTCTTATCTAATGAAAAGGATGTCACGCCCGGGCGTTTCTGGCAAGGGCCTGCCGGCAGGTTGCGGATAGGATCTCTTCGAAGGCTATCCGGCGCCTGACAGTTCCTTGCTCAAATCGAGGAGCACACTTGTCAGGTGATTAAAGGGACACTATTTCCGCGGCAAGGTATTTGACACACTCTGGTAGCTGTGTTAGAATCCTGCGCGCGGAAGGCCCGATCGTGTCAATACATGCCGAGAAGAATGCACAGAACGCTTACGAGCGTATTCCTGATCTTTTTGCTCTGCCTCGCCGTCTATCTGAACTCATTCAGTACATCACTTCACTTTGACGATTTTTTTGCAATCACGGGGAACGCCGCCGTTCGGGATATCACCGATGTGGGGCAGATATTCAGGGTTTTCCCGGGCAGATTCCTCCTTATGTTTTCGTTCGCAGTGAATTATGCAATTCACGGAGCTGACCCCACCGGGTATCATGTCGCCAACTTCCTGTTCCATCTCATTAATGCGGTACTCCTTTACTTCATAACCTTCATGCTCATGGTGGCATCTCGAACGACACAAGATGATGAGATGTTCGGCCATGTTCCTTTGATTGTGGCGCTGCTTTTTGCAATTCATCCGATCCTGACCGAATCGGTCACCTACATTAGCGGGCGAACATCATCTCTGGCCGCCGTCTTCTTTCTGCTTTCGCTCCTGTTATACATGGGATCTGTTATGGACCAAAGAGGCGATGGTTCTCGCGAAAAGAGCATGTTTGTCCGCACTTTTCTCTATTCGGGCTCGCTGCTCGTTTTCTTCCTCTCGTTGTGGGTGAAGGAATCGAATGTTACGATTCCGGCAATCCTGTTGATTCTCGACTTTTGCTTTGTTGAGGAAAGCAGGTGGAACAAACTGAAGAACTCTTTGAAGAGAGTGTTTCCGTTCTTTGTTGTCGTTGCGGCGATATTGCTTTGGAGAAGGATGTACATCGGAGCCGTGGGGGAGCCACGCGCCATTCGCGGTACTGCTGAGAACGTGTACACGCAAATGCAGGTGATTATCTCATATCTCCGCCTTGTCCTTATTCCGGTGGGCCAGAATATTGACCACGATTACCCCCTGTCACAATCACTTTTCGAGCCAAAGACGCTTCTGTCCGTCATATTTCTTTTCGTGCTCGCGCTCACGGCGATTCTCCGCCTGAACAAGAATAAAGTCATATCCTTCGGGATTCTGTGGTGGCTAATAACATTAGCGCCCACGTCGTCCGTCATCCCTCTCTGGGACATCATGAGCGAACGGTGGATATACCTCTCTTCCATCGGAATTCTGCTTGTAGGTGCGGCATTTCTCCGCGAAGTGTATGCGTTGGCTCCTCAGGTCTCGTTTCGAAGAAGACTCGCAAACGGAGCGGTAATAGCCATCATTCTTGCCCTTTCAGCCCTGACGATTACTCGAAACTCGGTGTGGAAGACCGAATACACGTTGTGGACGGATGCCGTCCAGAAGTCTCCGGATAAGGCTCGGCCTCACACCAACCTTGGGATGGCGCTCGTCGAGAGAGGGGATCTGGAAGGCGCGGCGCGCGAGGTCGAAACCGCGCTTGCCCTCGACCCCCAGCTTCCCGAAGCTGCCTTCAGCCTGGCTTCCATCAACCTTTACAAGGGCAAGTATGACGAGACGATTGCCGTGCTCAACGCAACATTTGCGCGGTTCCCCGATGATTCACAGGTGCCGGTGAGGATTGCCCATGCCTTTGCGAAGGCCCGATTCAATTTGGGGCTCGCATATTTCCACAAGGGAGAGTACTCACGAGCCATTGCGGAGTATGAATCGGCTCTCCGCCTGGCGCCGTATCTCCCCTGGACGCACAACAACCTCGGCGCTGCCTATGAAGCGCTTGGCGAATATGAACTGGCGATTGCAGAGTACGAAAAAGAGTTTGCTCTGAATCCCGGCTTTGTGCAGGCAAGACAGAATATCGAAAATATTCGGAGAAGACTCAACGGTGGGAGTGGTGAGTCCGATGATTAAGAGAGAGACGGTGGCAAGAGAGTTCGTGAGTGACTGATCGATTGCGGTACGCGAGATATATCGGGCGACTCGCCGAGTCGCCCCTACAAGTCTTTGGGGCTGTTTGCGATGAAGAAACCGCAGAAAAGAGTGAAGAGGGGGAACCGTGGAGCCAAGAACGTATCCTGAATTCAGCACTCACTACCCGCTGCTTCTCACGACGTTCATGAAGAGGCCTGTGCGCTTCTACCCGCAGGAAACAGGCGTGGTCTATAGGAATCCGGACTCGGGACAATACTACCGGTTCACATGGTCTGAATGGTATGAGAGGGTGTCGCGGCTTGCGGGTGCGCTCGGCAAGACCTTGGGAGTAAAATGCGGGAAACCGGGCGACAGAGTCGCCACCATGGCGTTCAATCACCACAGACATTTGGAGCTTTACTACGCGGTGCCCTGCACGGGAACGGTCCTGCATCCCATCAACGTCCGCCTATCTCTGGACCACATCGTCCATACGATAACCCATGCAGAGGACAAGGTCGTCTTTTTCGATGATTCTCTCCTGCCGATGGTGGAGCGGATATACGAGAAGATAAAGCACACGGTTGAGAAGTTTGTGTATATGTCTGATGCGCCCGGCAGGCCGCAGACATCGATAGGGCCTCTGTATGAATATGAGGAGTTGTTGGCGGGCCAGCCCCCGAGCTTCGCGTGGCCGAATCTGGATGAAGACACGCCGGCGACGCTCTGTTACACAACTGCGACCACGGGCATGCCGAAGGGGGTCATGTTTACCCACCGACAGCTTTACCTCTTTACGCTTCACACCATGCTGGGCCGGAGTTGGAATTCGGATCCCGCAAGCGTGCATCTTGGCGAGTCTGCGGTTTCAATGATAAATACCCCCCTTTTCCACATACATGGGTGGGGAGCGCCGTACATGTGTGCTTTTGCCGCAAACAAGATGGTGCTGCCCGGCAGGTTCACTGTGGAAGGCTTCTGCGAGTTGACGCAAACCGAGAAGGTGACAACGTCGGGGCTCGTTCCCACGATGCTGGCAATGCTCGTTGAATACGAGGAGCTGGGCAAGTACGACCTGAGCAGCCTTAAAAACGTGAGCATCGGCGGAGCGGCTCTTCCGCTGGGATTGAGAAGCAAAGCGGAAAGGATGATTCCTGGATTCAATCCCATCTCCGGATATGGGATGACCGAGACCGCTCCGACGACGATTGTGAGTTTCATCAAGAAGTCGCTCGCGCACCTGCCGAAGGAAAAGCTGGATGAAATCCGGGTCAAGACGGGCCTGCCGCTGCCGGGGCTCGAGGTGGAGGTGGTCGGTGAATCCGGGAGGTCTGTGCCCCGCGATAATGAGACGATAGGTGAAATCGTCATCAGAGGTCCGTGGGTGATGGAGGAGTATCAGAAAGACCCGCAAAAGACGGCCGAGGCGTGGCGCGATGGCTGGTTTCACACGGGCGATATGGCAAAGGTCGACGCAGAGAATTACGTCACCATCGTGGACAGAATGACGGATATGATTCGCAGCGGTTCAGAGATGGTACCGTGCGTTCTCCTTGAAAACCTCACGGCGACCGCCGATTTCATCCTCGAGGCGGTGTATGTCGGCGCCCCAGACCCGAAATGGGGTGAAAGGCCGTTTGCGATTGTGAAACTCGTTCCCGGCGCGGAAGAAGACGAGGAAGATATCATGAAATTCCTCGAAACCGAAGGCGTGGCAAAGGGGAAGATAACCAAGTGGATGCTTCCGGACTACGTCCTCATCACAATTGAGATACCGAAGACGAGCGTCGGAAAGTTCGATAAGAGAACGATTAAGGTCAGGTTGGATGAATTTCTCGCAAAAGCACGGCGAATGCACGAGCCCCCGAAGTCGACCAAGCGACGCTGAGAGACAAAGCAATCTCATGCAAGCATGATCTCTGCTACGCAGATGTTTGAAGGACACGCCTGCCTATCCCACGAACAATCTTTGCTCTCCCGATGGTCAGAAGCTCATGTCGTATAATACGCTCGGGCGAGCTCGGTAAGAAGTCTCACGCCGATGCCCGTTGCCCCCTTGGGACAATACGGCATAGCTTCCTTCGTCCATGCGGTCCCCGCGATGTCAAGATGCGCCCAGGGTGTATCGCCGACGAATTTCTTCAAGAATAAGGCCGCCGTAATCGTCCCGGCCGGGCGGCCTCCGACGTTCTTCACGTCGGCGATATCGCTCTTGATCTGTTTTGCGTATTCGTCGTCAAGCGGGAGCCGCCAGACTTTTTCGGAAGTGACGCGAGACGCGACTTCTATCTTTTTCAGAAGTCCCTCGTCATTGCCCATGAGACCGCTGTTGACGTGTCCCAGCGCGACCACACAGGCGCCCGTGAGGGTTGCAAGGTCGATTATGGCCGCGGGCTTATAGCGCGCGGCGTATGCGAGCGCGTCGCAGAGGATAAGGCGTCCCTCGGCGTCGGTGCTTATCACCTCGATGGTGATGCCCGACATCGAGCGGAGAACATCACCGGGTTTGTATGCGCCGCCGCCGGGGAGATTTTCCGTTGAAGGAATGATGCCGACCAGGTTTATCGGGAGCTTGAGCTGTGCGGCGGCACATACGGCGCCGAGCACTGCCGCCCCGCCGGACATGTCGTCTTTCATTTCCTCCATGCCTTCCCATGGCTTGATGGATATTCCGCCGCTGTCGAACGTGATCGCCTTTCCGACGAGCACGAGCGGCCTGGCTGCGCCGCCGCCGTTGTGCTCGAGCACGATCAGACGCGGCGGCTGATGGCTGCCCTGAGCAACCGCAAGGAACGCGCCCATGTTCAGTTTCTTGATGCCTTCGGGCATAATGATACTGCACTTGAAGCCGTGCTCCTTTGAGAGATCACGCGCGCGATTGGCGAGTTCGGTGGGCGTGAGCACGCCTGCGGGCTCGCTGACAAGGTCTCGTACATGAGACACTGCTTTGGCAATCTTTTCGCCTATGCCGGCGCCGCTTCGCAGCTCGCGACACCGAGCAGCATTCTTCTCAGGGAGAACGAGGGACTTGATTTCTTTTGCGTACTCCTTCACTACGTCTTTCTCGGTCTTGTATTTGCCGAAGCGGTAGAGCGCCAGCGTGGTCGCCTCGGCTATCGCCTGCCCGACATCGGATGGGGATGCTTCGGGAACCTCACACAGGTGTAACGATGACACAGCGTTCTTCAGTCCCTTGTTGCGTACGGCGACAGCGGCGGTTCCGCTGGCCTGTCTCAATTTTTCGATGGTGAACTCGGAATGCTTTCCCAAGCCTACCAGAAGCAGGCGCTCGCTCGGGAAACCTCCGAATGCATGGATGATGCTTGTGGAATTCAGTCTTGCTTCGAATTCGCCGGAGGAAAGAAGCTTCGACACCTTCTTCCTGACCCTCTTATCCACCCGTTTTGCCATCTCGTCGAGCCCGTCCTCGTACACGCCAAGGATGAGCGCGTTTGAGCGTTCCTTCAGAATGTCACCATCCTTGAAAACGAGTTTCATCCGATTGCTCCTTTCACCGCCTCTTCAGAACCGGGTTCTTCGTTGCCGTCTTCCCCATTTCAGCGACATCCACATGTAGTCACAAAGCCGTCTGAAATCTCATGATAGAATTCTATCACAACTGTTGCCGGGGCGTCACGGTGCGTGCTGCACGGTGGCGCTGAAGTCGGCTCTCATGAGCCGGTTGTAGGGGCGACCCGGTGGTCGCCCCTACAACATGATGGGCTTCCCCAAAACAGCATTTATCGTGCAGTGAATTTGAGTTGGCAAAACGGGGCACATGTGTTATATTAATATGGACGAAGACACCCGAAAGGCTCGAGTGCGACAAACGGCGACACGAACGGAGAAGCAACTGGTTTAGATGGAATACGAAGCAGTTATCGGACTCGAATTTCACGCCCAGCTTTCCACCCAATCGAAGATATTCTGCGAGTGTAGCACCAAATTTGGAGCAGAACCGAACACGCAGGTGTGTCCTGTTTGCACGGGTCTGCCAGGCGTGCTGCCCGTCCTCAATCGAAAAGTGGTTGAGAGCACGATCATGACCGGCCTCGCGCTCACCTGCGAAATAGCGAAGTATTGCAAGTTCGCGAGGAAGAACTACTTCTATCCCGACCTGCCGAAGAACTACCAAATTTCGCAGTACGAAGACCCCCTTGCGAAGAACGGAGTCATCGAGATTCCTATAGACGGCACGACCAAGCGCATCGGCATTACGCGCGTGCACATGGAGGAAGATGCGGGAAAGCTTATCCATCCCGAATCCGGACACGTCAGTTATGTGGATTTTAACCGGACCGGCGTGCCGCTCATGGAAATTGTGACCGAACCCGACATCCGGAGCCCCGAGGAAGCATACTCGACCGCACTCACGCTGAAGAGCATCCTTGAATACCTCGAAGTGAGCGACTGCAACATGGAAGAAGGGTCGCTGAGATGCGACGCGAACATCTCGATACGGCCGAAGGGTGCGACGACGCTCGGCGTGAAGACCGAAGTAAAGAATATGAACTCGTTCAAGGCGGTTCAAAAGGCCTTGGAATACGAAGTGGCCCGTCAAGAGAAGGTGCTCGCGGAAGGCGGGATAATTGTACAGGAGACACGTCTGTGGGATGCGGACCGGGGCGTGACCCGCTCGATGCGCAGTAAGGAAGAAGCGCACGACTACCGTTATTTCCCCGAGCCCGACCTGATCCCGTTGATTGTAGATGATACCTGGATCAACGAAATCCGCGCGAGGCTCCCCGAGCTTCCTCATCAGCGCAAGCGCAGACTGCAGGAGGATTATGGGATTCCCGAATATGATGCGGGAGTTCTGACCGCTTCCAAATATACGGCTGATTTTTTTGAGCAGGCCGCCAGGCTCTATTCGGATGCGAAGTCGGTGAGCAATTGGGTTATGGGAGAGCTGCAGCGATACTTGAATCAGGAGGGCATCGAAATACAGCGATGCAAGGTGACACCGGAGAAACTTGCGGAACTGCTCAAACTGATAGATGACGGCGTGATAAGCGGCAAGATCGCGAAGGACGTTTTCGGTGAAATATTCCGAACGGGCGAGCATCCTGCAGCCATCGTCAAGGCCAAGGGTCTCGTGCAAATTGCGGATGAGGATGCGCTCGTTCCGGTCGTTAACCGTGTGATAGAGGAGAATCCCGGTCCTGTCGCCGACTTTTTGAGCGGGAACGAGAGAACATTCGGTTTCCTGATGGGGCAAGCCATGAAGGCAACCAAGGGTAAGGCGAACCCCAAGGCGCTCAACAAAATCTTGCGGGAGAGGCTGAAGAAACACTGATACGCCGCATTTGTTCAAAGCGGTTGAAGGGGTGTTGATATCACACCATTAGCGCTTGCGAAGAGAGCAGCCCAGATTGCCGATGGCAAGAAGGGGCGCGAAGTGCTCGTGCTGGATTTGAGAAAGCTCTCGAGTGTCACAGATTTCTTCGTTATCTGCGGGAGTGACTCCGCCATAGGAGTAAAGGCCATAGCCGAAGCAGTTCTCATGCAATTGAAGGAAGAAGGCGCGGTGGCAAACCATCTCGAGGGCCTGAGCGAGGGCGCGTGGATTCTGGCCGATTACGGTGATGTGGTCGTGCACGTTTTCCTCGAGCAGGTTCGCAGATACTACGACCTTGAATCCCTATGGGGAGACGCACCCCGAAAGAGCTTCAGGCCGAGGGCGCAAAAAGCCGGCACAAAAAGGCGGGTCAAGAAGTAAACAGCGGCTTCGCGACTTTTCAGATGCATCATCGTGGCTCGAACAATCCCCCTCTTTTCTTGGCACGTGCGAGGGCTCACCATAAGAGATGAAGCGGTTCATCATTGGCCACAACGCCGACCCGTCGAACTGGCGCCAGCGCCTCGAGCAACTCAATCCTCGATGCCTGGAAATCTTTGTTCCTCCC
This sequence comes from Candidatus Abyssobacteria bacterium SURF_17, assembly GCA_003598055.1. Taxonomy (GTDB): domain Bacteria; phylum Abyssobacteria; class SURF-5; order SURF-5; family SURF-5; genus SURF-17. The sequence continues at coordinate 51,659 of QZKI01000125.1, forward strand.
CGGTATTGCGAAGGGGAGGGACTGCGTGAACTCCACAGAGCTTTCGAGCAGATGGCGCAGCATCCTGTTGCGCGCGCGCTCGAGTTTGCTTCATGTCACTTTCCATGGGGCGAAAGCGCGAATGGATATTCCCGATATAATCTCGTCGATGACCAGTATTTTTTCCCCCTTTGCGAGATTGCCCGGGGATTTCAGGGTTTCTGCTCAGAGCTGAAGCTCCCGCCCGAGCGAAGCGCGCTGAACTTTCACAATCTGTATGAGCTCCCCCGCACCATGCTCGAAGCACTCAACCGCGAACGGAAGCTTCTTCAATTGCGTCAGACATTTCTGCACCATGCTCATGCGCAAACGCTGGCGGCCAAGGAGATTCTTGAACTCCTCGACGTGCGTTTGTCGCTTGCGAACGAGAACAACCCGCCCATTGGCGACGGCGACCGTATGAGCATTGTGGACGTGTTCGCCGAGGATTTGGCCGAGCGAGTGTCGGGCTTGGGCATTTGCACTTGCATGGATTTATCTCATTTCTTCATGACACGATTCTATTACAGCATCCCGATGGAGCAGAGGCCGTCATTTCCCTGCCTCGAGCTCGCAGACGAGCTGAGGGGAGGTGACCGGCAACCGATGACGTTCGACGAGTATCTTCATGTAATGAAGCCTCGCTATTTTCATGTGTCCGATACAAAAACGCCGGGCACAAACCGAACATGCGAGGGGTTGCCGGTCGGTTCCGGCGATACGCCGTGGGCGGATGTTCTTCCCGCGATGGCAAGGTACGCCGAAAAGAGTGACAATAAGCTCTTCCTCATCATCGAAATCAAGGGTGGCCATACGGAAGAAGGCACGGCCCGGTGCATGGCATCCGAGCACGTGCTCCGCGGGCTTATCGAGGACTGTTTCTCGAGCGGTTTTCTGGAGGCGATTTCCGAAGAGGAGGCTTTGCCGTGAAGCACGACGAACGGGCGGACGCCGATTTGCTGGAAGTCATCGAACATGCCAGGCAATTCCTTGAGATTGAGAAGAGGCGCGGCATCCAGCACATCTCTCTTCGACGGGAGACATGGAGCGCGCTCGAGGACGCGGTACAACGGGCGGCAGTAACCGAGCGGAAAACGGACGCGGCTGTCGTGTTGGCTGACATTAGCGCGCTGGCGGGCGGCTGTATGAAATGCTCTCTCTCGGGAACACGCACGAACGTCGTGTTTGGCGAAGGCAATCCGCATGCGAAGCTTGTGTTCGTTGGCGAAGCTCCGGGGGCCGATGAGGACGCGCAAGGGCTTCCGTTCGTCGGAAGAGCGGGGCAATTGCTCACGCGGATTATTGAGGCGATAAAGCTCAAGAGAAGCGAGGTCTATATTTGCAACGTGCTCAAGTGTCGGCCGCCCGAAAACAGGACCCCGACGACGGAAGAGATAGAGTGCTGTATCCCGTACTTGATGAAACAGCTCGAGGCGATCAATCCGAAGCTCATTTGTGCGCTGGGGAATGTCGCAGCCCAGACGCTCTTGAGGACGAAAGCGCCCATGAACCGATTACGCGGGCGTTTTCACCCGTTCGGGCCCGCGCTCCTTATGCCGACCTACCACCCGGCTGCGCTCTTGAGAAACCCCGATTACAAGCGCTATGTCTGGGAAGACGTTCAGATGATTCAACAGGAGTATGTGAAGCTCTGAAGGCCGACTGGCTTCTCAAATGACCAAAGAGGCACGGGGATTGTTTCCCTGCGCTCCTACATCTTCTCAGGCTTTCCGTCGGCCCCGCTGTCTGACACGCGCTCGAACAGGAAGTAGGGCCTCGCCAGAGAGATTGCTATGCCTGCGACAAGAAATGCAAGCGCGAAGGCGGCGAAGGCAATGTTGTAGTCCTTATGCAGGTCAAACAGGTAGCCGCCTGCAAACATCCCCAGCGCCATTCCAATCGTATATGGGATTCCGATGAGGCCCATGAGTTTGCCGAATGCCTTCACGCCGAACGTCTCGCTCACGACAAGCGGATTCACAACAGCGTTGCAGCCGACACCGAGACCATACAGCAGAACAAGCTGACCTACCGCCGCGAGCTCGGGCACAAATCCCAGCACGAAAAGAAGGAGCAGGAACACGGCGATGGCTCTGGCAACATTCGCTCCGGATGCCAAATAGCGTTTCTGATATCGCTCGGAGATGAAACCAAAGAGGAATCGGGAGACAGTGCTCACGGCGGCCGTGATGCTCCAGACAGCGGCTGCACGGCCGGGCGTCAGCCCGGAGACTCTCAGGAAAGCGACGACATGGAGCCCGAAACCGGACGAGGCAAATACAAGGCAGAATGTCGAAACGACGATCAACCAGAAACTCGGCGTTCCAAATGCCCGGCGTACGGCATACCCGGGTTCTTCTGCCGTCACAGCGCCAGTGTCAAGGACCGACGTCTCCTCTTCTCCGCGAGGGTCGGGACGTCCTTCAAGCGTCAAACCCATTGATTGCGGCGAACCGCGGATGATGAAATAAATGAGAGGCAGCGAAACGGCGGCAATGATAACTCCCAAAATTTCGTACGCATCGCGCCATGCGTAATGCTCGATGAGCTGGTTTGTGACAAACACCCAAACCGTGGCTCCGAGCCCGTTGGCGACCATGGCCATTCCCATCGCACGCCCCCTCCGCCTATCAAACCATCTGGAAACCAGGGTTTGACAGGGAAGCACCGTGGTAGCCGCCATTCCGATGCCGACCGCGAGGAAGAGAACGTAGAGTTGATGAATGGAAGTTATCCGGCTCAACAGAAGAAAGCTCGCCGAAAGGACGCATGCTCCCGGTATCATGATGGCCCGTGGCCCGAAGCGGTCAAGCGTCCAACCGATAAAGGGAGTTGAGAAACCGGCGGCGAGCGCCGAGAGCGCGGCGGCGATAGAAAGACTGGTCATGCTCCAGCCCATATCAGCTTCGATGAATTTCAGGAAGACCGGAAATGAGAAGAACCCGATTCCCGCGCAGACGAACAGGGTGAAGAAAGAGGCGACTACAATCCACCAGCCGTAATATATCTTGTGTTTCACGATGGCGGGTCGCCTTGTTTGGGCAGGCCAAGAAGGGAGTCGAGCTTGCCGAGCTCTTCGAGGGCGTAGAGGTCGTCACACCCGCCGACATGATAATCCTCGATGAATATCTGCGGCACCGTGCGGCGGCCGGTCTGCGCTATCACCTGCTTCATGGCCTCACGGTTCACCTCGACGTCGATTTCTTCGTACGCGACGCCTTTTTTCGTGAGCAAGGCTTTAGCGCGGTCACAATAGTAACAATCGGGGGCACTGTAAATCCGAACGCGTTTCATGTTGCCCGTACCTCCGGGAAGCATGGTATCCGTTTTCGCTTGGCGGTGTCAACTAAGGGACGAGAAGGACAGAAAATCTGTCGCATGACTGGGGATGCAATGTAGGGCACGGCGTGCCGTGCCCGTGCAGCCCGAAAAATCGGCGTTTCTTCTAAGGGCGCACGGCCGTGCGCCCCTACAAGCGTAATCGTGAGACGAACTCTCTGTCTCCATTCCATGATTGACTTCAGATGGGAACGCTCTTATAATACTTGCCATCCACTTATTGAACGCTTTGGAAGGAGCCTCTCCCAGCTTCTCATCCACTTATCCATGCAATTTCCAATGCGCATCATGAGTAAAAGGCTCGTGCTGTTTCTGGCACTGGCGCTCGTGTATTGTTTCGTCAGTTTCCATCGAGTGACGCTGGCGGTCATAGGTGACTTGCTTGCCGAGGAGTTTCGTCTCAGCCCCGCAGAGCTGGGACTTCTCGGTGGCATATTGCTCTACTGCTATGCGGTCATGCAGTTGCCGTCGGGAGTGCTCGCGGACCATGTCGGCCCAAAGCGAACTATCATCCTGTCGCTCGTGTTGTCCGCCGTGGGCTCAGTGGTCTTTGCGGTTGCCTCAAGCTTCGGTATTGCGATGCTTGGCAGGATTCTCATCGGCGCGGGCATCTCGTGCATCTATCTGTCGCTCATCAAGATTCTGAGCATGTGGTTCAAGGAAAACGAATTCGGCGCAGTGCTCGGAATCCTCATGTCCTTGGGCATGCTTGGGAACATGCTTGCGACCAGCCCGCTCGCGGTTTCAGTGAAGTTCATGGGCTGGCGGTACTCTTATGGGCTGGTGGCCGTCCTCACACTCGGCCTGATTGCGCTCGTATACCGCCGGGTTCAGAAGGCACCGGAAAACGAACCTGCATCGGAGGGGACGCGGGACAACTCCTCGAGCGAAATCCTCGAGGAAACCGCCGGAGAGAAACTCGCCGCCGTTGCGCGGACAGTATGGGTGCTCATGCGCAATCGAAGCTATCTGATGCTGAATATTTTCATGATAGCGGGCGCTTCACAGCAGGGGTTCCAGAGTCTGTGGGCCGGGCCGTTCCTGAGCCGGTGCTATGGTTACTCGCTCATCGAGGTTGGAAATGCGCTTCTGTGGTATTCGCTTGGCGGCATCTGCGGCGCGCCGTTCTGGGGCTTGTTGTCCGACCGATTGTTCAAATCACGCAAGCGGGTGCTCATACTGGGCTCGATTGTTGCAATGGCGCTATGGTTCTTCCCTGCTTTTGTCCCGACGTTCGTTCCGCGTCCTGCCGTTCCGTTCCTGCTTTTCTTCATGGCGGCCGCTTCGGGCGGCGGCGTGCTGACCCATGCGATGGCGCGCGAGCAGTACTCGTTCGAGATTCTCGGCATCTCGGTCGGCGTCATCAATTTCTTCACGTTCCTCGGAGGCGCGGCATTCACGCAATTGATGGGACATATGGTGGAGCTGTTCCCCCGCACCGACGGCAACTATCCACTTCTCGCCTACCAGTCAACAGTCATGCTCATATTCGCAATGTGGATTGTGCGCCTTGTTTCGCTCCTGCTCACCGAAGAGCGGCGGAAGTAGAGACGGATTCCATTCTATCCGCTTGTTGAATCAAGTCCTGAAAACGCATAGCAGCGGATCTCCGATAGCGAATGTCTTCGAAAGAAGAATGTACCCTCCGGACCGGATGGCATCTCCGGAGAGCGTGCTTCCCCAGATGATTGATTCCAGGTCTGATTAGCAGATAGTCGCGCTCGGTGATATGTTTGAATCACCGCAACTTACGAGATCCAACATTGGAGATGAATGCAATGAGCAAAGGCAGTTGGGTTTTGCTTAATGCCATGCTGGCCATCCTTATTTCTTTCGGCGGGTGCGCAACAGCTCCCCAGCAGGCCGAGGCGCCGCAAGCCTCTCCCGACGTCTCCCCCGTCATCGAAGAACCCAGAGACATAGAACCCGCAGACATACCGCGCATTACACCGGAAGAAGCGTATCGAAAGGCAAAAGCCGGGACGGCGCTCCTTGTGTGCGCGTATGGGATCGAAGAGAGATGCGAGATGATGCGCCTTGAAGGGTCGATTTCTCGGAGGGAGTTCGAATCGCGGCTTGGCTCCGTTCCAAAGAATCAGGAAATCATCTTTTACTGTGCCTGACCGGACGAAAGAACGTCTGCCGGTCTGGCAGCATTATATGTCGAGAGGGGATACACAAACGTTAAGGCGCTTCGAGGCGGCGTGAATGCCTGGATAAAGGCGGGCTATCCACTCATCGAGGAAAAGTGATCTTTGGGCGGCGCCATGACGGCCACCCTGCGGCGCGCGAAGGTGAAATCCTTGCTGCGGACTTTCGAATGTGTGTTCAGGGGTTGTCAATGCGCAGAAATCGTGACACAGTTAACCAAACACGGGAAAGTCCCCGCAATGAAGCGTTGATTCATTTCGACGCGACAGAGCGTGAAGCTCGTGAAAACGGAGGGGTGAGACGATGCGGTCTGAAAAGAAACAGTATTCGGTTCGTCTGGACCTTCAGAAATATGATTTTCCGGATGTGCCATCCGAATCTTGTTATGTTGAATTGCTTATTGACCCGAGCGAACGGGTGAAGGATGGGGACCTCTGCTACGCGCCGCGCTTGAATCAGGTAATGCGGTTGAAGAAGCCCTTGCCGAGAATCGCTGTTCACAAAGTATTGTCGGTGAACTGCCCGCCGGCCCTCGCGGTCAAACGGCTTCCCGACTTCCTGTTCATGAAACGCGAGCTCATCGACTTGATTTGTCCGCTGCAGCCAATATCCTGAAGATGGGGCCGAGCTTTGCTGCATACGCGAACGTTCTTCAGTGAGACCATCTCTGAAGTTCAATGATGTTACCCTCGGGGTCGGTTACGTAGACGACAGTCAGCCTTCCCACGCCTGGAACTTCGGTGTCGACGAGTTTGCCGAAATGCTTCCCACCCGCTGAGAGGACTGCATCGCGCGCAGCCTCAACGTTATCGACCGCAAACGCAACATGTGCGAATCCGGGGCGGTTGGCCGCGGTCTCCGCGCGCTCCATCTGCGGGGTGTACTGAAATATCTCGAGGGTCGGCCCTTCGCTGCCATAGCCGGGAAGTCTCAGATGCGCCCCGCGGATTCTGGCGCCGGGTACTCGGGTGATATCATCGAGCCATTTCCCGGAAAGGTCTCTTTCCGGCGGAACAACCGTACAGCCGAAGACCTCCTGATAAAACTCAGCGAGCCTCTTCCAGTCGCGAGCGACAAGATTCGTGTGAACAAACCGCGCCTTGATAGGCATCTCTCACCTCCGGGTGTTTCGTCTTGGCTGTGCTTCAGATAAGCATTCTGACCATCGCCTATCGAGGTTTTCCAAAGCACAGTCATTGCGAGCATTCGACCCCACCCGCGGCGGGGTTATGTGTGAAAGAAACATCCGCGCCGTCATTGCGAGCGCAGCGAAGCAATCTCTGTTTGCATCTTCAATGCTACCAATGAGATTGCTTCGCTCGCTTCGCTCCCTCGCAATGACGAAACGGTTGCCAGTTTCTTAGGATGAAGCAAAGGGTCGCAGACCCGAGTGACCGAAGCAATCTCATGGGGCATACGCACAGAGATTGCTTCGCTCGGGCTTGCGGCCCTTCGCTCGCAATGACCGTAACGGACAGAGCCTCTCTTTCACCAATAACCACGCTCAAGGTGCGTGGTAGTCTGCTCGCAATGACGATTGTTTTCGCTGCGGCGATGCCGTTCTCTATGAGCCCTGTTCAATCGAGAGAGAGCGGATAGTTGCCATACTTGTGAGTCGCTTTCACCATGGCTATGTAGTTTTCCGGCTTGCAGCCGGGATGAATAGAGTTTGAAGAGCAGAGAATGTAGCCTCCGCCGGGAGCTGCAACCTTGATGGCATGTCTGACTGCCGCTTCCACGTCTTCTTCCGTGCCGGAGGGAAGGAGTTCTATGCAATCAATGTTTCCCAGCAGACACACTTTGTTGCCGCAGTGATCCTTGACTTCCTTGAGGTCCATGCATTGAGGCTGGATTGGATGGATTCCATCAAAGCCTATCTCGACCAGCCGGTCGAGTATGGGCCACAGATTGCCGTCGGAATGCTTTATGGCTTTGGAGCCGCGTCCATGAACAACATCCACGAGCTCCTTGAAATAGGGCGCGATAAATTCGTCGAACTGAGCAGGAGACATCAGCGTGTTGGTGTTAAAGGCGAGGTCGCTCCCGAACAATACCGCATCAGCGCCCGCGTCGAGCGCTTCGGCGAACAACTCCTTGTAGTAGTCAGTTGAGACCCGCGCTATACCATGGGCGAGTTCAGCGTTTTCGAGATAATCGACCAGCAGATGCTCGAGACCTCCGCGCACCTCCCAACTTGTGACGAAACAATCATTGGAGCAGAAAACGACTGCCCGCTTGCCGTCAAATCGCGACTTCAACATGTTAAGCATCACAAAATCCACGTCGGGGTCAATCTTAGGAGGCCGGTATGCTTTCAGGTCGGCCATTGACTTGACCGGTCCGTCCATCGGGAACCCGAGCCCGTGCGGATTGCGTTTGAATGTGATGCCCCATGCATCTTTGAAGTATCCGTCGCCCAACTCCTCCCCGCGCTCGAACACGCGTGAGAATACGCCGTCGATGTCGAGTTCTTCGATGAAGAGCGCGAACGCATCCGATATCATCATGAGCTCTTCGGGCGACATGTCCGCGGCCGGTTTCAGCGGAGGAAGCTTGTCGGTGAAATGCTTCGCGATTCCGATGATGCTGGCCTCGTTATATGCGTTCTCGAAGTGCGGCACGCGGTCGGGCTCTCTGAGGTCAAGCGCCGCCAGCAATCGTTCTTTCGGCAACATAAGAAATCCTTTCTGTGGAGCCACTGCCGGAAACGGGTTTCTAAACCGCAAAAGCGCAAAGAACGCAAAGGAACAGCACGCGATAGGAGCAAGACAACTGACGCGCTTCGTTTCCCACTCCTATGTATTTCTCTCTCCTCTCCAAAGCAGAGGCTAGCGCTTACTTGCAGAGCTTCGCGACATTTCCAGGGGCTGTCTGTAGGTGCGAATTTATTCGCAATTGGCCGTTTCATGTCTCCAGCCGAATGAATTCGGCC
>QZKI01000061.1 GCA_003598055.1 Candidatus Abyssobacteria bacterium SURF_17
GCTCGATAAACGCTTCTGTCTCGTCAGGGAGAACCGGCTTCACGAAAAAACCGTTTGCATGTTCGAGGTAGACATCCTGAATCATCTTGAGCGTTGGCGCCAACGTCAGAATCAAGATTCGCACTTCTTGGTCGGTCTTGCGGATTTCGTGAAGCGTGGCCAGGCCGTCTTTGCACGGCATGTGCATGTCCATCACTACGGTGTCATAGCGCGCTATCTTTATGCACTCGATGGCCTCGCAGCCATTGCGAGCAGTCGATACTCTTACAGGCAGGGTTTCGAATGCTCTCTCAAGAATCCAACGGAAATCGCCGTCGTCATCTACGATTAGAATCCTCTTGGCTTCGTTTTTCTTCATTGACGGACCGGCGAAAGACCTCGCCCCGTCTTTCTCTGCACCCTCCAATGTCATATCTTCAGAGCTCCGAGCTTCCCCAGCGCAAGCCAGACCTCGACCATATTCGCAGGACGATGTCTTTCGTTTTTCTCGACCATTTTCATGATGACCGAATCCAGTTGCCCTGGAAGCGATGCAATAAGGTTCGAGGGGAGGGGTGGGCGGAACTTAGGCGAGAGCGCTCTTGCCAGTAAATCGCTCTTGCCCGACCGCCCATCCCAGGGAGAGTGACCGGTGAACAGCTCGTACAGAGTGACCCCGAGAGAGAAAATATCAGACCGAAATGTGGTCCTCTTCTTGATCATCTGTTCAGGCGACATGTATCTTATGTCGCCCCCCTTTACACGGGCCGCGGGATGTAAGAAACCTTTTACAAGGCCCGCCAACGCAAAGTCTGAAATCTTGACCTCCCTGTGAACAGGGAAAAATGGCCCGACCGTGTCCCCAGAAACCAGGATGTTCTCCGGCTTGATCTGGCCGTGGACAATCTTTTGGTCGTGCAGATAGATGAGACCCTCACATATCCTCTGAGCAGTGTCCATCAGGTGGTTGATGCGGATATGTGCGTCTGGGAAGGACTTCGCGCTTTCCTCGATGCAATGCCTGAGATTGAACCCGTTCACATACTCTGTTACGAGGTACCCACGCTCACCGTCCGTGAAAAAATCATAGCATTGTAAAATGTTTTTGTGTTTCAGCGGGCAATGAAACTCGGGCTCCTCATATCTCCCCCTGGACCCGCCCAACTTCTCAAGGGACTTCGGGGGGATAACTTTAATCGCCACCACCTTTGAGGTGGGCTTGTGAATGGCGCGATACACCTTGCTTGAATGGCTTTCGCCTATCTGCTCGCAAAGCTCGTAATCCCTTGTCATTTTTCCGAACCTCTCGGGGATCGTCGTGAATCGCGCCGAACTATACACTGGCATACTCAAGCGCCTTCCGCAGCAAGTCCTTCAACACGACGACCCCTACAACGCGCTCTCTTACCGTCCCGTCCACTACAATTAGCAAGGTGGGCACGGCAGCAATATCGTACGTTGTTGCTATCACGGGATATTTTTCAACATCCATCCTCACTATCTTGAGCCGATTTGAGAATCTTCGGCCAAGGTCCTCAAGCATCGGCAGCATTCGCTTGCACGGCACGCACGACTGTGTGAAGCACGCAACGATAACAGGTCTGCCAGCGCAAGAAAGCAGCCCGTGAAGCTCTCGGTCTGATAGTTCCGGTATGCTCGACAAAATGAGCCCTCCACTCAATCCCCAAACGTTCGAATCGCCCAACGAGATGAAGATACCGTTTGCGAATACCCACCTTCTGAGAGGGACCAACCTCAAAGATTCCTTCTAGTATCCATAGGGAGTGTCGTAGACCCACCAATCGGGATGCTGGGCCGAAGCAGCCCCATATTGAGGCCAGCCCGAATCCCCAACTCCGGACTTCTCGGCCTTGACATTGTGTTTGAGCGTCGCGCCACAAGCCGCGAGGCTCGCCGCAACTCCCAGAGCAATTAAGAACAGCAGCAACCTTTTCATCGCGGCGCCTCCTTTCTGTTTTCCTGCTTGTGCATGTGGTGTTTCAAAGGCACCTGTATAACACTAAAGGCAATACACGTGCCAATAGGCAGGGAAAGAATGAAGGGAACGCGTCTCCAGTATAAGTAATTGATAAACCTGATGTTACAAAGTAAAGCTTAATCTGATACGCTTGAGAGAATAGAGGCAAGAGCGTTACATGTAACGATTATGCCCTGCAACGCTATCGTTGCGCGTTACGGTTCCGAGGCGGGCTCTTCGCGAAGGCCATATTTCTTGATGTTACGCCAGACCGTGGTGCGCGTGACACCGAGGGATCTAGCTGCTTTCGCCTTGTTCCACCCTGCTTTGGCGAGGGCGGTTTGGAGCTTTTCCTCGGTAATGGCACCGGCGTTCGAAGGGATACTGGCCTCGCTTGCATGGCAGACAGGACAGGGAGAAATTTCGATGGGGAGAAGGTCTGGGGTGATGGTCTTGGTTTTGCCAAGCACGAACGCATGTTCAATCGCATTTTCGAGTTCGCGGACATTGCCGGGCCACGAGTATGACATCAATGTCCGAAGGGCATCAGGGTGGATCCCGCTGACGGATTTTCCGGTGTGGCGGCGGAACTTCTTGATGAAATGCTCGGTGAGAAGGGGGATGTCATCCTTTCGCTCGCGCAGCGGCGGCAGGAACAGTGAAACAACCTTGAGCCGATAGTAGAGGTCATCTCGAAAGATTCCCTCTTTCATGAGTTGCCTGAGGTCCTGGTGCGTGGCAGCGATGATACGAACATCTACGAGAAGAGGCTTGATGTCGCCGACGCGCTCTATTACCTTTTCGTGAAGCGCGCGGAGGAGCTTCACCTGCACATTGGGAGAAATATCTCCGATTTCGTCCAGAAAAAGGGTGCCGCCGTGCGCCAGCTCGAAACGGCCTATTTTATCGCGAATCGCGCCCGTAAACGCGCCGCGAACATGCCCGAACAACTCGCTCTCGAGCAGATTCTCCGCGAGGGCAGCGCAATTCACTTTGACAAACGGGCCGTCGGCTCGAAGGCTTTTGAAATGCAAAGCGCGAGCCACCAGTTCTTTGCCGGTTCCACTCTCGCCCAGGATAAGGACCGAGGCGGTTGTGGGAGCGACATCCTCAATCAGATTGTAGACCTCCTGCATATGTGCGTCCTTGCCAATGATGCCCTCGAACTCGTGGCGTTCCCTCAGTTCTCTGCGCAGGAGCCGGACTTCCTCTTCGGCGCGTTTGAGGTTTGTGATATCGGTCAGGTTCTCGACTCCGCCGATGATATTTCCGTGTTTGTCCTTGAGCACGCGTGCATTCTTCAGCAGGGTTACATGGTGTCCATCCTTCGTCCGAATCGTGCACTCGTTGTTTTTGACCTCGCCCTTCTCATACAGGCCACAACTGCGAATGCCGTCAACACAGTCGGTGCCAAGACAATTGTCACCCTCGAGGATGTCGCAGTTTTTCCCGATGACGTCTTCGGCGGTGTAGCCGGTGATCCTTTCGGCCCCTTTGTTCCAGAAAGTGATGGTTCCATCGAGATCGACAGTGAACAAGCCATCCGCCATGGTGTCGCAGATGACTTCCAGCAGAGGAGGCCGAAGCGGGACGGACGGTTTCTTAGCTTTATCTTTCTCGAGCTTCATAATAAGCCTTCAGGATGTCCTTCCATTTTGCACCCTCTAAAATTATGGTATCATATCTGTATCGAGACGTTCAATGTGTCTTGGGATGATCTGCTAACTGTCCCGTAATATGAGAGTAATGTTCGAGATCATCCTCGCCTTCATTTCTTGTCAGAGCAAAGGATGCGCGCACGGACGTGAACGCAAAGCGATCGCAGGTAGATGAAGAAGGCATCCGGTCTGAAGATGAAAACAGACAGATTCAAAGACTCGCGCTGCTCTCATTCGTCATCAATCTGGGGCTTGTCGGCATGAAAGCCGTCCTGGCGCTTCTTTCGGGAAGTCTGGCAATCACTGCGAGTGTCATCGATTCGGCGACGGACTCCGTGGCCTCGCTGGCGGTATATGGCGGCCTGAGACTTTCCGTTCGAAAATCGCCGAGGTTTCCGCTCGGCCTATACAAGATTGAAAACATGGCTTCAGTCGCCATTGCTTTGTTCGTGTTTCTCAGCGGTTACGAGATTGCCCGTCATGTTCTGCGGGGGCCAACGGATTACCCCGATATCTCCCTTGCAACAATACTATTCCTGTTGGCGGGCACGATTGCGACATTTGTCTTCGGCCAATATGTCCTGGTCGTCGGGAAGCAGACCGAATCTCCCACGCTCATAGCGGAAGGGCGCCATCGTCGCGTTGATGTCCTCTCTTCCAGCGTGGTGCTGGCGTCGGTTCTTCTTACGTACTTGGGATTCGGAATAGAACTGTTCGGAATAACCATAGACCGCATTGGGGCCGCGGTCGTGCTGGTGTTTATCGTCCGCGCCGGATGGGAGCTGCTTTCAGACGGAATGCGCGTATTGCTTGATGCTTCAATCGATTCTGAGACGTTGGACAGAATCCGAAAGATTATTGAAAACGAACCAGCGGTAACAGAGGTCAACTCCTTGATAGGCCGTAATGCCGGAAGATTTCGCTTTATTCAGGCGACCGTTGGGGTGCGGACCGACGACCTCCAAAAGGCTTACCAGATCAGCGAGCGCCTCGAAGCCAATGTGCGAAAGCAGGTGCCGCACGTTGAGCGTGTTGTCATCCATTATGAACCTAAGCCGCTCGAACACTTGGTGGTTGCTGTGCCGCTGGCGGATGACGCCGACACAATAAGCCACCATTTCGGGGAGGCTCCGTTCTTTGCGATCGTCCACCTGCGCTTCTCTGACAAAGAAATCGAGAAGCGGGAATTGGTCAAGAACCCGTTCGTAACCCTCGAAAAGGCCAAGGGCATTCGCGTTGCGGAATGGCTCGTCGAGCACAAAATTGACATGCTGATGGCCAAAGAAGACATGCGGCACAAGGGGCCTTCGTACGTTCTGGCAGATGCAGGAGTCAAGATGGAGATTGTTTCCGTGGACCGGCTGAACGAAGCGATTGATTCAATCCTTTCGAAGATGTAACAAAGGCGATAGGGAAAAGGCGGATCGGGTCATAATTATGCAGGTATCAGCAATAGGCGTTATTCATTCCCCGTATAAGACGCGGGCCGAAGCTCCGCCTCAGGGCCGGGATGCCATATCGAAAATAGAGATTCATAAAGAATACGAGGAAGGACTGAGAGACATAGAGGGCTTCTCGCATTTGCACGTACTGTATTGGATGCACAAGTCCGCGGGGTATACGTTGCTCGTGCAGACGCCGTGGGATTCGGAACCTCACGGGCTGTTCGCGACCAGAACGCCGAACAGGCCGAATCCCGTGGGCCACTCGATTGTTGAACTGATTGAGAGGAACGGAAATGTCCTGAAGGTCAAGGGTCTCGACGCGATAGAAGGCACGCCGGTGATAGACATAAAGCCCTACGTCGCGAAAATCGATGTCAAGTCCCATGCGAAAAGTGGCTGGCTTGAGGGAAAGCTCCTGGAGAAAGGTTGAGGCGGCGGGTCACTGCGAATCGTTCGGCGGCATCGCATTCCCCACATTGGTTATTCGATAAAGCATATCTATGCACGTCGAGCAAAGATTATGCGACACCCTGTCATATCCGAGCTTTTCCCTCATTGCTCCGTGACCTCGCCCCAGCCAGGAAAAAATCCCGTCTTTTTCTATCCTGCAAGCGGAATAGACTTCGGGAAGACCCTCTCTGATATTTCCGAGAACGTGTTTGAGGTTTTCCGGAAGAAGACAGCACGGAATCACATCTCCCTTGTGGTCGACAACCAAGCGGTCATAAAAGTAATCGCAGTGTCTGCCGTCGAACGGAAGGTTGCTCGGGTCCGGGAAAAGCGTAATCGTGAAGGCGTGGTCAAGGCCGGAAAGCTTTTCCTGCAAAACCCCGATTGCTTCTCCCAGCGCGTCCTCCGAAAATATGAAATCACTCGCGCGCATTCCTCTGCCGCTTGGAACGATAGAGGACAATTGCACAAGGTCCACATCGAGCGGCTCCAGCAACGCCGGCAATCCCTGAAGTTCGCGCAGATTCCGGGGAGTTACTATTGTATTGACCCACACTTCCATCCCGGCGTGCTTGGACACTCGTATTCCGTTGAGAACGCGTTCAAACGAACCTGGAACAGTTGTGAAAGCGTCGTGTGTTTCCGCCATCGAGCCATAAAGCGAGAGTTTCAGTTTCTGCAGTCCGGCCTCACCAAGCTGTTCAGCGTAATCCTCATTCAATTCTCGCCCATTCGTGGAGATGCAGGCGCTCAGATCCTTTCGAGATGCATACTGGATGACCTCCAGGAGAAATCGCCGTTCCAACGTGAGAGGGTCTCCGCCGCTGATGTCGAAATACACCGTCCCAAGGTCTGCGGCCTGGTCAACCATCCGCTTGATCTCGTCCAGTCGAAGATGGCCATCACTCCGGTGCGGGCCGGCATCAACCGAACAATGCTTGCAGTTGCATGAGCACCTGCGCGTTATGTGGAAATGCAGCGTTGAAAGGCTGTCTGTGTATTGTTCTGCTTCACGAAGTCCCATGTTCGTCACCATCGTCTTCTGTCGCCGGGTTTTCCTCAAGTATACAAGGTCGGAAATGCCTTCGGCAAACGCGATACTGGGGAGTAGGGACAGAGAATCTGTCCCACGGTTCTGTAGATGCGAATTTATTCGCATTCGCGGGGTGAAAATAGGCCGAAAAACCCATGCGAATGAATTCGCACCCACAGGCAGATATTCCCAATTGTCAACCGTGGGACGGATTTACAGAGCCCTATTCCTGAAGCCGCATAAGCAGATACGCAATCATAGCTCCAACGAGGGCGCTGTCCCTTCAATTCTATCCTGTCGCAGGATTTCGTTGACGTCCTTATGCAAATATGTCATAATGAAAATCCGAATGCGCAGTATCTGAGACTTTGAGCACGGGAGTTGATGAGAATCTCCCATTGTCCTCCCTGCACAAAACGCCTGGAAGACATCCACACAGTGTTCCGGAACTATCCCGAGGAAGAGGAGAATGAAAATCAAACCTGTGATGGCAATTTGCACGGTCGTCCTCATTCTGTCTCAGCGATTCACCGCTGAAGCCGAAGAGCTTGCTCTGTTTGCGGGGGCCGCCTCCAAGCCGGCGACGCAGGAGATAGTTGAGCTTTTTGAATCCAAAACCGGCCATAGCGTGCGGATATATTTCGGAAACTCGGGCAATGCCCTTTTTCAAATGAAAATCGCGAGGCGCGGCGACATATATTTTCCCGGCTCTCCTGACTTCATGGAGCAGGCGAATCGAGAAGGCCTCATCATCCCCGAAACGATACGGATCATTGCCTATCTCGTTCCAGCGATAACTGTTCAGCGGGGAAATCCAAAGCAGATATTGTCTCTCCGCGACCTGGCTCGAAGCGATGTGCGCGTGGCCATCGGCAACCCGTACACGGTTATTGCCGGGAGATACGCAGTCGAGATTCTGGAACGCGCAAAGCTCGCGGCTGAGGTGCGACCGAGGATTGTCGGATATACCGAAACTGTCGAGAAGGCCGTGAGCCTCGTGGCAATGAAAGGTGTAGACGCTATTGTGGGATGGCAGATGCATGAATCGTGGAACCCGGAGAATATCCTGACGGTCTTGCTACCGCCGGAGCAGATATCTAGAATCAGTTACATGCCGATGGCCGTATCCTCATTGTCCGAGAATGTTGAGCTTGCCGTGCAGTTTGTCGAATATGCTTGTTCCGGCGAGGGCAAGCGAATTTTCGAGAAATGGGGCTATGTGACGCGCGAAGAAGATGCCCGTAGATACGCGCCTGATGCAGTGCTCGGAGGAGACTATACTCTTCCGGAAGGATGGTGAGCATTGCCGGGTAGTCATGCGACCATGGTCAGCAACCTCACTCCTTGTATCTGGCGGAAGCTGGCTCCTTCGCTGATGTATCGCAGCACCGACTCAGGCTCGGTTACCTTGACTCCCGAAATGACATTTACCCCTTGGTCGAACAGGATGGGCGAGAGAGGAGTTGACGGCCCGAGAACGACCACAAAGCTGTTTTGACACAGGCCGACAAGTTTCTCAAATGTGTGATTTATAAGAGAAGTGCCCGTGATGGCGACAACGTCTGCGCACGGCAGCACGGTTTCTGCCTTTTCTTCGGATAGGTCGCCCTCCGCTGGATGTTGCTCCAGCACCCACAGTTCGGAGGCGATTTCCTTGAGCTTCGGGATAAACGGAAAGTGGCCAACGACTGCGACCCTTTTCCCTTGTCCTCGCTCCCTTAAGATATCAAATGCGTTTTTTTCTACACAACGACTGAGATCTATGTCAATCAGAGAATTGACGGACGCCATGCCAATCGACGCCAGCGGCAGACTTTCGGAGCTCGCATATGCCGCAAGCTCAAGTGCTGTCCTTTCCGTCAGCGAACCGGCCTCCGGCACAGGGTTTGCCCCATGATGCGAACCATGCTCCCTCATGGTTGACGCCAGTCCGCAGTTCCTGCTGCAGACCGCAGTCCAAAACATACATGCGCGCACTTCCTTTACCGGACTGTCATCCTTCAGCGTGCTAATGATGTCGTCGATTACCTTCACTGCGTCACAGTCCTTTCGTTAAACTGTGTCCTCCGTGCGGCAGCGCCTGGTCATCGGTTTTCCCGGCCAACCCTCGAGCCTTGGGTGAAATAAACTTCATCCGCTTTCCGAAAATTGAGCAAGATTCGTGCCTCCGCATGCGACTTTCGCCAGGCCCTGTCCGAGGGGTGGGTTCGTAATTCAGGCCCAACAAATGTTCCGGCAGCACCCGCCAGAAAAGTATAGCGTCACCAAGCACATGTCGTAGCGGTGTTTTTGGTCAGCAAGTTAATGCAATTGTGCAACATCAGACGGCATCTTGAGATTGCGAGTCTGCAGTATCCCTATTGCAGGCATGAATCTCTTCGCATCAGAGATTCTCTCTATCTTTTTGCCAGCAAATCAGATATGTGGGGATTTGGCTCATGGATGCCGCTTGGCATGTTTACTGCCTCTTAGCCCAGGCGGCGTAGTGCAGCATGAGCCCGGACACGACGAGAAAAGCTCTGGAATCCTCGCTATCGGAAATCGGACGGGCACTCTTTCCCGAGCGCATATAATGTCGAGGAACTTCAGAAGAAAATATTACGACATTTTCTCAAGGTTCTACGATAGTTTTGTGGCATTGCACTCGGGAGATCGTGGAGGGGTCATTAGAGAGGAATTTTCCGCCAAGATCGGATTGAGAGAGGGCGACAGTGTGCTCGATATCTGCACCGGCACTGGCTCCCTGCTTCTGAGCTTGCATCGGCACGTAGGTGTCGAGGGTCGTGTTCTCGGAATTGACTTTTCGATGGGAATGCTGCAGGCGGCCAAGGCAAAAACCGCAAGTCATCCCAATATTCACTTAGTGCAGGCCGACGCAGCCGAACTTCCCTTCAAGCAGGAAAAGCTGAATCTTGTCACCTGTTCGCATGCGTTCTACGAATTGAAGGGCGACACCCGAGATAAGTGCCTTCGCGAAGTATCACGGGTGCTCAAAGTCGGCGGGCGCTTCTTAATGATGGAGCACGATGTTCCGAAGAATTTCTTCATAAGATTTCTCTTTTACCTACGAATATTTTCCATGGGTTCCCGAAAAGCGCTGGCGATATTGAAGAGCGAGGAAATGGTTTTTCGAGAATCCTTCGCATCGGTTGTGAGAACAACGACGGAGACAGGCAGGTCGAAAATTTTCATCTGCCAGAAAGCGTGAAAGGCATCGGCTTTTGAGGGACATTATTTCGGAGGAAAGAAGATGAACGCCCGAACAGATCTGTGCGAAGTAGACGGAGTGGAAATACTTACTCTGGTGGACAACGTCGCCGACCTCTTGCTCGAGAACACCGAGAACGTGAAACGTGCGCCCAGAATACGCGACGGAAAGCCTGCGCCGCCGCTCCTGGCCGAGCATGGGTTCTCAGCTCTTGTGCGGGTCAACAAAGGAGGGACAGTCCATACCGTCCTGCTGGATACCGGGCTGAGCGAGACGACAATGCTCATCAACGCAGACCGGCTCGGCGCCGACCTCGGCCAAGCCGAAGCAGTCGTCATCAGCCACGGCCACTTTGACCATATCAACGGTCTGCTGCCGGCGCTTGGTCGGTTGCGTTCACGCATCCCGATAGTGATACATCCTCATGCGTTTGCGCCCCGCATTATGAAGATCCCTGACGGCACACAGGTCCGCATGACCCCCCTCGACCCTGCCGCGCTCGAACGAGCCGGTGCGGAAATCATCCAAAAGAAAGAGCCTTCCCTGCTTGCAGATGGAACGGTTCTTGTTACCGGTCAGATTCCGCGGGTCACTGATTTTGAGTTTGGGCTTCCCATCCAGTATGCTATCGTCAACGGCGTCGAACAGCACGACCCTCTCACGCCTGATGACCAATCGATTGCGATTGCCGTCAGAGGAAAGGGACTTGTGATAGTCTCCGGATGCGCACACGCGGGAATCATCAACAGCGTCAAGTATGTCTGCGAGCTTACCGGAATGCAGAAAGTGCATGCGATTGTCGGAGGGTTCCATCTGGCCGGCCCGCTGTACGAATCGGCGATAGAACCAACCGTGAACGCCATCGAACAGATCAGTCCTGATTTCCTTCTACCCACGCATTGCACAGGGTGGAAGGCAATACATACGTTTGCCAGGCGATTGCCGGACGCATTTGTCCAGAACAGCGTAGGCACTCGTCTTGTCCTCGGTTCTGTTCCAAGCGCATAGCGCGAAAGGAGTGGTCGAGATGTTCTATAAGGATCGCTGTGATTTGTGCGGTGACTGCCTCGTTGAATGCAAATACACCGATTACGACCGGGAGAGTGCGATTGCTGAGATGACCGCGCTCATCGAGGGGCGGCCCACAAACATCGCAAAACAGTGCATCACCTGTGCTGCCTGCAACGAAGTGTGTCCTCAGAACGCGAATCCATTCGACCTGATCTGCGAAGTTCAGGAAAAGACAAACGCCCTCGAAGTGCCCGAGGCTGTAATCCAGATGTTCGATGCTATGTGCAAGGGACGGAATGAAGTGCGGAAGGGCGCACCGGGCAAACCAGCCCTATCACTTTGCGTCGTCGGCCCCGCTCTGCCCAGACCGATGGAAGGGTCGCTCTTCGACGACCTCACCCATATTCGCGGAGAAGACTACTTCTGCTACATCGGCTGGGTACATGTGGGCATGTGGAGCCCGATTCAAAAGGGGATTCGCAGCTTTGTCGATAACCTCGCCAAGACCGGAGCAAAAGAAATAGTCTTCATGCATGACGATTGCTATGCCACGATTACGAACCTGGCGAACCAATTTGGCATAAAGGTGCCGTTTCGGCCAATCCATATCATCGAATATCTGCGCGACCAAATGAAAGCGCGGCAGAAAGAAGTCAAGAAGCTCGGCTTGAAGATTGCCTACCAACGGCCATGTGCTTCTCGTTACACTCCGGAAAAAGAACCCATGTTGGATGAGTTGTTCGAGTTGATTGGTGTCAAGCGGGTCGCAAGAAAATATGACCGCAAAGATGCGCTCTGTTGCGGATTGCCTCTTATGTTTCGTGATATGGTAAGAGGACAGGAAATCCAGGCGAAGAATCTCGATGACGCTAAGAATGCCGGCGCAACGGCGATGACGTTCCTTTGCCCTGTTTGTGTTCGCGGTTTGGGTGGCGGCGCCATCGAGCGCGGGATGGATATCTACATGCTGAGCGACCTCTGTCGTTTGGCGCTGCAAGAGGAAATACCCGAGTACACCGGTTAGAGCGGAACAGGAATTGCCAAACAGTTTATCAGTCCCTCAACCGGTCAAACAATTAATTGCAGTGCTTCGTTAGCGGGACGAAGACCATCCGAATAAGGGACGCGGTAATCGTAGAAAGGCCGAGAAGGTCGGGATTTCGAACCTGTTGTTTTTGACAGTACTCCACACCAGCGCACGAAGTCGGAGCATTATTCCTTCGCTCCGGCCTGTTTGAGGAGATCCATAATATCTGCGTGGCGACCGGATGCTGCGCAACTCAAAGCCGTGTCCCCGGCTGAGCTTTCCACAGTCGGATCGGCGCCCTTTTCGAGCAAGCGTTCGACTATTTCGGTATGCCCTCTAAATGCGGCAAACATCAGTGCCGTCCAACCTTCCTTGTCTTGCATATTGACCGCAGCATCCTTATCGAGGAGGCAGTCCACAATATCGGTACGCGCCCATGATGCAGCATGCATCAGCGCTGTGCTTCCAAATTTGTCTTGCTTGTTTACGTCAGCGCCGTCTGAGAGCAGAAGCCGGACAATTTCAGTGTGTCCCTCGGTTGTCGCCCACATGAGAGCTGTCCAGCCTCCTTTCCTGCTCGCATCCACATCGGCGCCGCTTTCCAATAATGTTTTTGCCACATCAGTGTGACCTTCCCGCGCGGCGACCGACAAAGCCGCATCGCCGTTTTTGTCTCTCGTGTTTGAGTCCATCCCCGCTGCGAGAAATAAGCTTACCACCGTCTCGTCACCTTGCCTCACGCGGTTCATGAATTCTTCCGTCGTGGTCGGGATGTCTAGCTCTTGCAGTTTTCTGCTAGCATCCTCCGGGGTATCGGCGTGCACTGAAAGCGGCGCAAGGAGGAGCCACATGACAGTCATGAATACTATTCTATGCATGATTTCCCGCATCACATGCACTGTTTTGACTCTGTGCCGGTCTCAATATTCTTCCTGTTCCAGAATTTCTCGCCATCCTCTCTTGCAGTATATACGTGGAATGCGGATGTAATCAAGCACGTGAGGATGTCCCTATTCAGCAGGAAGGGCGCCGGAGAAAAGCTGGTCAAACTGAAACCATGCGGCGCTCTTCCGCACGGCTGGACGCTAATTGATAGGGTATCGGAACGTTTGCGCGCCGACTTGCTACGATGTTTTCCCGTGCGCACATGAGAGCGCTTGCTCGACGGCCGCAATGAATTCTTCGGGATCAACGGGCTTTTCGAACACGGCTGCCGGCTTATGCACGGCAAGTTCCCGTCCGGCCAGGCCGCTGACCACGATGACGGGAATATTCTTCAGGTCCTTGTCTCTTGCAAGCTTTCGAGCGAAATCCGTGCCCGTTCTCTTGGGCATCAGAAGGTCGAGAACCACAAGATCGGGCTTCTCGCGGTGGGCGGCCTCTATGGCCTCCTCCACACTGAAGGCTGGAATGGGTTCATAGCCGTGCTTGCGCAACAGCGTTTCGAAGAAGACGACGATGTGCTTCTCGTCGTCCAAAACAAGAATTTTCTTTTTGCCGCCGCCTGTATTTTTCATGATTCCATCCTTTCGTAAGCAAGGTTTTGGTCTTTTCTACCGCTCAATCACACGTTGCGAGAACTTGCTTCCCGCGTCGATTCGGCATCCCGGCACGCCGTAAAATGAGGTTGTGCTTCGTTCCCCCGTTCGCCTCCTTGCCGTTCAACCTTTGACTGATTCCCGGCTACGCTTCCCTGAGGATATCATCGATGTAGTACTTGGAATACAGCGCGTTGACGGGATTATTTGCGAGCGATTTGTCTTTCACGAACAGAGTGGTCGTGGGAGCCTCGCTATGCCGGGCAAAAATATAATCACACCCCACACAGAGCCCCATGCTCACATTGATGTCTGTCCTCAAACTATTGAGAACAAAAGCCTGGCCGACTGGATTGCAGAGAACGCCCTCGACGGCGGTGATCGAGTCCTGTTGTGTGTGCCCCCCGATCTTGCAGCATACCGGACTTACTCTGAAAAATCGCCGCAAGAGTCGCGTGAGTATTTCCGCCTCCTGGAACATTTCCACGCAAAAGGCGACTCCGATGTGCTTATATTCCATACCGAGGCTGTAGTATATGAACTCGGCGATGCGGCACAGCTTTCTATCCGTCTCCGCCGAGATATCCATCGTCACTTCCATTGAATGCCGGAACTCCGAGTACTTGTCCACCGCAAACAGATTTTCAGGCGAGCTTGTGCAACTCTTGCCCTGCAAACAGGGCCGGTCCAGACACTCGATACAATCAATTCTCATCTCTCCGTCAGTTTGTTCGCTTGTCTTCTTGCCTATGGAGCTCAAAGGTATCCCGCCGGCGCGGGGCATGCTTCCGTCTGTTTGGCTCGCTGACCCGTACCCGTCTTTCAAGTGTCCGCTCGCCAGGCTGGAAAGGATTTCCTCAACCTCACCCGCAACATTGCGTATGATCTTTATCCCATAGGATTCTACCTGCTCCAGAAAATCCTCTTCTACGGCTCCGCACACGAATACGTCAATTCCCAGAGTCACCAATTGTGAGAGCCACGCCTCTTCACTCATGCTGGGGGCCTCGGCAATCTTTCTCGATGCCACGCGGTTGTCGACCACTTTCGCAAGCATCATCTTGTCCGCGTAAAGGTAGCGGGGAGAAACCCGAGTCCCGAACAAGGGAATTGCCACTCTCACGATTCTTTCCCTATGAATGGTCTGCTGAAAATGCTTGTTTTCTCCACACGAGAAAGCGCGCGCACCATCCGACGCCCGTATTCCTTTGGTTGCAGGCGAATTGTCAATGCAGAAGATGTTTGAGCAATAACTGTGCCAGGGATCGAGCGCGTTTCTCCGATCGCCTCCGGAACTGCAAGACTCAATTATCTCGCCCGTATTCCGCAGCTTCTTGGCACGCTTCGCAATCGAAGAGCAACGGGGAAGTGTTACAGCAAATGTTACACGCAACGTTGCGCTGCAATAGTTCGGGGGAGCATGCGTCTGCTGGTTGACGCATGCGCCGGCTCAACCATCCTTTTCCGCAAGCGCTGAATCGGCAAGAATCACAAGGGGTTTGCGCACGTATCGTGTCGGAGGCTCTGATGTTTCCGGTTCGCATTCTATGGTGGCATAGTTTTTGCCAAAACTTAACAAAGAGGACAGCGTCACCCTCAAAATGATGAGGATATTCGAAAAAGAACAAGCTCTCCCTTAACGCCGTAATGCGCTGCCCATACCCGAGTGAATGAAGCTGACAAGAGGAGGTTCTTTTGATGGCTTCTGTTACCCCGATGTTAGAGATAACGGATGCAGTAATGGAGGTTGGCGGCAAGACCTTAAAAACTTGCATGCAATGCGGCACGTGCACGGGTGTTTGCCCCTGGAATCTGGTGAAGGAATTCAGTCCCAGACTCTTGATACGCCTTGTTTCACTTGGGATAGAAGGCTATGAAGAAGATAGTCTCTGGAACTGCGTGACCTGCGCCACATGCGTTTCGAGGTGTCCGAGACAGATAGACATCATCGACGTTATCCGGGCCACACGGAGCGTGATGCTGGAAAGCGGCATCGTGCCGCCGCTCTACAGAGTGCCCCTGAGCAGTCTTCGCAATGAGGGCAATCCGTGGAGCTCTCCCCGCTCGGAACGCACCGACTGGTCCAAGAACCTTGAAATTCCCGAATTCTCCGAAGCAACGGAATATCTGTTCTTCGCCTGTTGCACTCATGCCTATGATGCGCGAAATAAGAAGGTGCTGAAGGAAGTCGCCGGGATGCTCGCCAAGAGCGGTGTTTCCATGGGCATCATCGGGACCGAGGAAAGCTGCTGCGGCGATCAGGCGCATAAATGCGGCGCGTTTGAAACCTATACGGGACTCCAAGAATCAAACACTGAACTCTTTGCTGCTCGTGGTGTGAAGAAAATTATCACGACCTCCCCTCATTGCCTGAACCTGTTCATCAAACAGTACGAGGGCGATTTCGAGGTCACGCATTATACACAGCAATTTGCAAGGCTTATTAAGGAGGGAAAGCTCACTCCCTCAAAGCCTGTTCCGCTGAAAGTCGCATACCATGACCCTTGCTACCTCGGCCGGCACAACAACATTTATGACGAACCCAGGGATGTGCTGCGCAGCATTCCGGGCCTGGAATACATCGAGCTTCCGAGGAGCAGGGATACGAGCCTGTGCTGCGGCGGAGGCGGAGGCGGCATCTGGTCGGAAGTCGAAGTCGAAAAACGCTTCAGCGTGCTCCGCATACGCGAGGCGAAGGAAGCGGGCGCGCAGGTAATAGCCACCGCGTGCCCGTTCTGCATGATCATGCTGGAGGATGGCCTGAAGGCCGCAGGAATTGATGAGAATGAAATGAGGATTCTCGATGTGGGCGAGCTGCTACACGAATCGGTTGAATAAAACGGTGGGAAAAATATGAGCAAAGAATTTCCATTACGAGAGGAAAGAATCGGGTTTTACATCTGTCATTGCGGCATCAATATCGCATTCAAGGTCAGATGCCATGAAGTCGCTGAATACATCGGAACATTGCCCGGTGTTGTGATTTCGCGCGACTACCTGTTCATGTGCTCTGACCCGGGGCAGGAGATCATCGAGAAAGACATTCGAGAACTGAATCTGACTCGCGTCGTGGTTGCCTCATGTTCCCCCCGAATGCACGAGCATACCTTCAGGGCTGCATGTGCAAGGGCGGGCCTCAATCCCTTTAGGTCGTTTCACCACGTGTGTGTCAGGGAGCACGTGTCCTGGGTGACCCTCGACGAGGACGAGGCGACAGAAAAAGCCAAGACCCTCGCCAGGGCAGGCGTCAACCGCGTACGATATCAGTCCGACCTCTTTCCCAAGTCCTTCCCCGTCAATCCCAATACTCTTGTTGTGGGCGGCGGGATTGCAGGAATGCAGGCCGCTCTCGATGTCGCAAAGGCCGGGTATAAGGTGTATCTGGTTGAACGACAGGCCACAATCGGCGGGCACATGCTCCAATATGACAAGACGTTTCCCACCATGGACTGCGCCGCCTGCATTGGCACGCCGAAAATGGTGGCAGTCGGCCAGAACCCGAACATCGAAATCCTCTCGCTCAGCGAAGTGGAAGAAATAAGCGGTTTCGTGGGGAACTTCGAGGTTAAAGTGAAACGGTACGCCCGCTACGTGAACGCGGCTAAATGCACCGGCTGCGGCGAGTGTACGAAGTATTGCCCAATCTCCGTGCCGAACGAATGGGACGTGGGAACGCAATTGCGGAGAGCGGTCTACAGACCGTTCCCTCAGGCAGTCCCCATAACGTTCGCCATCGATAAGAAGGATAGAGGACCCTGCGTCCAAACCTGCCCGGCAGGGACGAATGTGCAGGGGTACGTCACCCTCGTGCGGGAAGGCAAGTACAAAGAAGCCGTGAAGGTGATTCTGGAGAACCTTCCGCTTCCGGGTGTGCTCGGAAGAGTATGTCCCGCGCCCTGCGAAAAAGTCTGCAGGAGAGGAGAAGTTGACCAGCCGGTCTCGATTCGAAACCTGAAACGTTTTGCCGCGGACCATGTGGATTGGGAGACTCTGGAGGTTCCCGAAATAGAGAAGAAGCCGCCCGAGGAAAAGGTGGCAATTGTCGGCTCGGGTCCCGCAGGCCTCTCATGCGCTTACTTCCTGGCTCGAAAGGGGTACCACCCAACCGTTTTCGAGGCCATGTCGGAGATAGGCGGAATGCTCAGGGCCGGCATACCCGATTACCGGCTGCCGCCTGAGGTACTGAAACGAGAAGTGAATTACATGTGCCGTATGGGAGTCGAGATAAAGACGAATGCACCCATAGGCGAAGGCAATACTATCGATAAGCTGTTCAGTGAAGGCTACAAAGCGGTGTTCCTGTCGACCGGAGCTCATAAAGAGTTCATGCTGGGGGTCGAAGGTGAAAATGCCGAGGGAGTGCTTAGGGGCATTTCCTTCCTGCGGAATGTGAACTTCTGCGTTGACGGGGCAATCGGCAATAAAGCGGTTGTCATCGGCGGCGGAGCAGTGGCGATGGACGTGGCTCGGGTGGCAAGGAGAAAAGGCGCTTCGGACGTACACGTATACTGCCTCGAGAAGCGCGAGGAGATGCCTGCATGGGCCGAAGAAATTGAGGCCACTGAAGCGGAAGGAATCAAGATTCACAATTCATGGGGTGTCAAGAAGATAGTGACAAACGGCTCGAAGGTCGCGGGGATCGAGTTCAAGCGTTGTGTGGCCGTCTTCGACGAAAACAAGAGGTTTAGCCCGAAGTACGATGATTCTGAGAGTATCTCTGACAACTGTGACACCGTCCTGGTCGCAATTGGGCAAAGACCCGACGTTTCCTGCATTAACGGCACCGACGGCATCGAGCTTACGCGCAGAGGCCTCATATCTGCCGACCCGGTTACCTTGCAGACAGGCAAGCCCGGCGTCTTCGCGGGCGGAGAACTATACTCCGGGCCCTCGCTCGTCATCGAGGCAATCGCCTCCGGCAAAGAGGCGGCTATTTCCATAGACCGCTATATCCGGGGTGAGGACCTCATAGAGAACAGGCCGCAACGTCCGAAAGGCGAGAACTGGGCGCCTATTCCAGAAGGCGTGCAAAAAGCAGCGCGTGCCAAAATGCCCGAACTCGAACCGGCACAACGAGTGGGCAGCTTCGTAGAGGTGGGAACCGGCTTTACCGAAGAACAGGCCAGAACCGAGGCCGCTCGATGTCTATCCTGCGGAGTGTGCTGCGAGTGCAAGCAATGTGTGCCTGCCTGTGAGGCCAAGGCGATCGAACACGACCAGATAGATAAGGTCGTCACCCTCCAGGTCGGGTCGATTATCGTGGCCACCGGCTTCGATGTAATGGACCCGACTCCCATGAAGGAATACGGGTACGGGAGGTTGCCGAACGTCCTCTTGAATTTGGAATTCGAGCGACTGTCGAATGCCACCGGCCCCACGTCGGGCAAAATCCTCCTGAGAGACCCGAACGACAAATACCAGCACACACGGCCTCCTAAGAGTGTCGCTTTCCTGCACTGCATCGGCAGCAGAGACAAGAACTATCATGAATATTGCTCGCGCACATGCTGCATGTATGCCCTGAAGCTGGCGCATCTCGTCAAGGACAAGTGCGGCCACGACACCGAGGTGTACAACTTCTACATAGATATGCGATGCTTCGGGAAAGGATATGAGGAGTTCTACCGGCGCATCCAGGATGAGGGCGTCAGAATGATCAGGGGCAAGGCGGTCGAAGTAACCGACAAAGCGGAGGACCCGAGCGAAGAAGGAATGTTGATTGTCAGGGCGGAGGACACGCTCATCGGCAAAATGCTCCGAGTGCCGGTCGAAATGGTCGTCCTGTGCACGGCGATGGAGCCGAGGCCGGACGCGCAGGAAGTGGCAAGGGTCTTCGGTCTCACGCTGAGCGGCGACGGCTTCTTCATGGAGGAACATCCCAAGCTCGAGCCGGTCTCTACGCCCACAGCCGGTGTATTTCTGGCCGGAGCGTGTCAGGGACCCAAGGACATACCTGATTCCGTGGCTCAGGCCAAAGCGGCCGCGAGCGAGGCGCAAGCCCTTTCCACTTTGGGCGAAGTCATTGTTCCCCCGATGATAAGTCACATAGACGAAGATACCTGTATAGGTTGTCAAGTCTGCATAGGTCTGTGCGTTTATTCGGCCATAGAATTCGACGAGTTCAGGAAAATAAGTGTCGTCAACGAGGCGGTCTGTAAAGGATGCGGGAGCTGCGCCGCATATTGTCCGAGCGGCGCGGCAAGTATACGGCATTTCACCCGAAAACAAATTTTCGGAGAGATTGAGGGAATTCTCGCCAGCTAAGGAGACTCAAGATGAATGATACGTTTGAACCCACAATCGTAGCGTTTCTCTGTAATTGGTGCACATTCACCGCGGCAGACCTGGCCGGCACGTCGCGCCTCAGTTATCCACAGAATGTCAAGATAGTACGCATGATGTGCAGTGGAATGGTTGACCCGGTCTACGTGCTGAAAGCGTTCCTGGAGGGAGCAGACGGCGTGTACGTTGGGGGATGCTGGCCGGGTGACTGCCATTATATCAACGGCAACTTGAAGGCCCGGCGGCGAGCCGCGTTGCTCACGGAAATCCTCAAACAGTTCGGGATTGAGGAGGATCGCTTCTGGCTTCGGTGGGTGGCCGCGAGCGATGGCATCATGTTTCAGGAACACTCCAAAGAGATGACGGAGAAGCTGCGAGCGCTTGGACCGAGTCCGCTCAGTGTCGATAGAACGATTGCCTAAAAATTCGCCCAGGAGAGACAAAGATGACAGCATACAGCAAACTATCCGTGACCGAAGGTTCTCTAAACGAGTCTCTGGCCGCTCTTTTCAAGAGCATGCTCGAGAAAAACGTCGTGGATGCCGTGCTTGTGCCTGCCCACCAGCGCCCCAAGGGGGTCATGCAAACTCTTATCACCGAACCCGGAGGGCTTGTTCAGATAGACCCGTTTGCGCCCGTTGTGCCGGTAAGTACGGCCACCTTGGTCTCGAAGCTGACCAATGTTCCCTCAGGCAGACCGCTGGCGGTCGTAATGCGCTCATGCGAAGTGAGGGCGCTCCTGGAACTGGTCAAGCTGAAGCAAGCGAGCGTAGAAGACCTTGTGCTCATCGGAATCGACTGCTTGGGCAGATATGAAAACGCGGATTATATGAAACTCGAGCAGAACGGCTCCACGTCGAAGGCATTCCTGGAAGCCGCCCGCGACGGCATGGGAGCGAAGAGCGCTGACGAACCTCATGTGGCAACCGCTTGCAAGATTTGTGAGTATCCCGTGTCTGATAACGTTGATATCAGGCTGTGCGTGATCGGCTGCGAGCCGAACGAGGTTTTCATCGAATGGGTGAGCGACAAAGGCGAAGAAGCGCGCAAAGCCCTCGGAATTGACGTGCAAGAGGCTCCATCCGGTCGAAAAGAGGCTGTGGAGAAAATCAAGAAGACGCGCATTGCGGAACGGGATAAGGTTTTCGCAGATATTCATGAACGGGTGAATTCACTTGAGAAGTTGCGAGATTATCTGGCAGGGTGCGTAAACTGCTACAACTGTCGCGTGGCTTGCCCTGTCTGCTACTGTAAGGAGTGCGTCTTCGTAACCGACACCTTCCGTCACCCCGGCGACAGATATGTCTCCTGGGCCGACAAACGCGGTTCCTTGAAGATGCCCACAGAGTCATTACTGTATCACCTGACACGCATGACCCATATGAGCACCCTTTGTGTGGGCTGCGGCCAGTGTACCAGCGCCTGCCCCAACAATATTGAATTATCCCAGCTCTTCAGGGCCGTCGCTCAAAAGACCCAGGCCAGATTCGACTATCATCCGGGCCGCTCGCTTGACGAACCCCAGCCACTGGCTGTGTTCTATGCGGAAGAGCTTGTTGAAGTAACCGGACAGGTTAAGTAGGAGAGACTTATGACTGAGGAAAGTACTGTCGGGACCGTGCTGGTCGTAGGCGCCGGGATAGCCGGGATAAAGTCCGCCCTTGAACTTGCCGAGACCGGATACAAGGTTATCCTCACCGACAATTCACCCCATATCGGTGGAATACTGCAGAAACTCGACCACCAATTTCCAAGCGACCACTGTGGGATGTGCAGAATGCTCCCCCTTATCGGCCGCGAGAACGCATCACAGCACTGCATGCGCAAAAGCCTGTTCCATGACAACATCGAGATTCTGCCCTTCACCGAGGTGAAATCGGTTCAGGGCGACGAAGGCGCGTACGCCGTGGAACTGGTCCGGCAGCCGCGCTACGTGAACACGGATATCTGCAACGGCTTGGGCGCGTGCATTGACGTGTGTCCGGTCGAGGCCCCCGACGAGTTCAATAATGGCTTGACCATGCGCAAGGCCATCTACCAGCCGGTTCCGCACAATGTGCCGCAGATGCTTCTCGTGGACATGCAGGTCTGCACCAAGTGCGGTGAGTGTGTGAAAGTATGTCCGAGCAACGCAATTAATTTGGAGGCGCAGGAAGAGTCCCGTACCGTGGACGTCAACGCAATCATCCTCGCCGCAGGTTCTGCTCTCTATGATCCGGCAACCGATGAAGACGCTGCGGCATACACGGTATCAAAGGACGTGGTCACCTCATTGACATTCGAGCGAATCTTGAGCGGCTCGGGCACCTATGACGGCGTGATTCGGCGTCCCTCAGACGGAAAAGCTGCGAAGCGCATCGCCTGGATTCAGTGCGTCGGCTCGCGCAATCGACGGCAAGGCCGGGACTATTGCTCCTCCATATGTTGTATGTTTGCGCTCAAAGAGGCAGTCCTCGCGCATGAAAAAGGCGGGCCGGACATAGAAACCACCATCTTCTATATGGATATGCGCACCTTCGGCAAGGATTTCTACCAATACCGCGAGAAGGCCGAAGAACAATACGGTGTGCGCCTGGTGCGCTGTCGCGCCCAGAGCGTGTTGCGAGAGGCGGATGGCACGCTTTTGGTTCGGTATCTTGACCCAGCAAGCGGAGAGTTCAAGCACGGCGCTTTCGACATGGTTGTCTTATCGACGGGACAGGCGCCCTTCAAAGAACACGAGAAGCTTGCAAAGCTGCTGGGGGTCAAGGTCTCAGCATCCGGCCTGCTTCCCGTGATGGACTTTGAGAAAGTGAAGCTGACCAAACCTGGAGTCTTTATCTGCGGGTCCCTGATGGGGCTCACCGACATCAGCGAAGCTATCACCAGTGGTGTCGCCGCAGCGGGCGAAGCATCCAAATTATTGACGTCCGTCGGCGTAAAAACTGTCGAGGAAGAGCCAGTTCTCGAGCGTCCCGTTGACCGGGAGCAGCCGCTTGTAGCGGTTATCCTCTGTAGCTGCAAAGGAGTGAAGACGCCCGAAGGCTTCGACCTCGAGCCGCTGACTTCGGCGATAGAAAGCATCCATGGAGTAGGCGAAGTTCACGTTGTCGACTCGCCGTGCCGCGAAGAGGGACACCAGGAACTGCAGGAAATTCTGGAGCGCACGAAGTGCAACCGCCTGCTCCTGGGCGCTTGCCTGCCGTATGTGTATCGGCAGAAGCTCAGACGCATAGCTCGTGCCGCTGGGTTTCTTCCGTCGTTGGTCGAGGTGTTTGACCTGATGAACCTGGCACGGCATGGACTGCCCGGAGCCAATGGCATTGATTGGGTGCACCTGGCAACCGTTGAAATGCGCGCGGCCGTCGAAAAGCTCAAGCTGGCGGAAGCGCTTCACGTTCATAACCTCCCCATTCAGCAGAGCGCGCTCGTGGTCGGCGGCGGCGTTGCCGGTATGCGCGCAGCAATTTCTTTGGCTGAACGCGGCGTCGAAGTGCACCTGGTGGAAAAGTCAGGACAGCTTGGCGGTCATGCCGGCAGCGACCTGCATTACACGGTGGACGGCCTCGACCCGATTGGTCTGGCGACCGGGCTCAAGCAGGCGCTCGAGGGGCAAAAAAACATCACGGTTCACCTGAACACTGAGGTCGTTTCCACCAAGGGGGCCATCGGGTGCTTTACCACCACTGTCCGCAATGGCGACGGCGGAGAGGTCAGCACGTTACAACATGGCGCGGTGATTTTGGCTACCGGAGGCCGCGAAGGAAGAACCAGCGAATACGGATACGGCCAGAGCGAAAAGATCTTGACTCAGGTCGAGCTTGAGAAACGGCTCGCCGCCGGTGAAATCGATGCGGGTTCTCTTGGAAACGTCGTTATGATTCAGTGCGTAGGCTCACGTGAGAAAGGAGCGCGCGAATACTGCAGCCGCATTTGCTGCGCGGCTGCTTTGAAGAACGCGTTTAAGATTCTCGAGAAAAATCCCGAAACCCGCATTTACATCCTCAACCGCGACATGATGACATATGGGTTCCTCGAGAAATACTACACGAAAGCGCGGGGCGAGGGCATCATATTCATCAACTATGACCTCGGGCAAAAGCCGGAGGTCCAGATAGCTGACGACAAGCCTGTGGTGAAATTTACTGACCCTGTCCTGCAAATGCCGCTCGAGGTGACGGCCGATTTGCTGGTCTTAGCTACGGGCATCGAGCCCAGTCCATCTAACAAGGAACTCGCGGAAATCTTTGGCGTTCCGCTCAATCAGGATGGTTTCTTCGCCGAGGCTGACTCAAAATGGAGGCCGGTGGAATTCAAGAAACTGGGGATTTATCTCGCGGGCACCGCTCATTCGCCGCTGCCGCTGGGCGAGACAATCATGCAAGCCGAGGCAGCGGCGCATAAGGCGTATGCATACCTTTCACGGCGCACGATTCAAACCGCACGAGTCGTTTCCAAAGTCCATGATGCCATCTGCGCCCGTTGTCAGGTTTGCGTCGAAATCTGTCCATACAATGCGCGGGCATACGACAAAGACTTGAACTGCATTGTTGTGGACTCGGCGGCCTGCCAGGCGTGTGGTCTCTGCGCAGTAGCCTGCCCGAACAAGGCCGCAGAAGTGCCGGGCTGGAGTGAAAAGCAAACCCTTGCGGTCATTGACGCAAAGCTCTGGGGCGATCGGTCCAAACAACGGGCGGGCAAGGAGGTAGTGGCGTGACTGACCTGGCAACAGCAAACAAGAACCTGTGGCGGGACGTATTCGACAGCGAGGACCTGCGTTATTGCTTCAACTGCAGTACGTGTGTTTCCGGTTGTCCCGCATCCAATGCAAATCCGCCGCTTTTGATCAGGAACCTCGCTCGTATGGTCATCCTTGGGCTCGAGGATGAACTCCTCGAGCAGGACACGCCGTGGACCTGTGTCACCTGCTCAAGGTGCGAGGAATTCTGTCCTATGAACGTGAAACCTTTCGAGCTCTGCCTGGCAATCCGCAAATGGCAAAGCCGGAATGATGAAACGCGTATTCCGCCGTCCATCGTCGAGATTTACAGCCGGGGCTATACGCAGGCAGTGGAGAGAAATACCGAACAAAGAAAAGCACTCGGCTTGCCCGAAAAGCTCTCGGCCATATCGGAATATCCCGAATTGCTCGAAAAGTTTCGGAAAATGCTCATGCAAACGCAAGTAATCAGCAAGAACGCCTACATGTTCGAAGGGGTGTAAAATGGAACTCGGACTTTTTCTTGGCTGCAATACCCCCGCCATCAGGCCCGATGTCGAGCGGGCTATCAGGCTGACGATGCCGAAGCTGGGGGTTGACCTCATAGACCTTGAGGGATATGTGTGTTGTCCGGCTTTCGGCACCTTCCCCTCCACCGATGAGGACTCACATCTGGCGGTTAGTGGCTGGAATCTGTCGCTCGCCGAGCAAAAGGGGCTCGACCTGCTTGTGGAATGCGGTTCATGCTACAGTTCCTTGCGGGTTGGACGCGAACTCATTCTGCATGATGAAAAGAAGAGAGCACGGGTGAACGAGCTGCTGCAGCCGGTAGGCCGGACCGTCGAGGGTAAGTCCAAGGTGCGGCACATAACCGACGTGCTGTATAACGATGTGGGCGTGGAGAAAATATCAAAGAGCATCGATAAGCCCCTTGACGGACTGCATGCAGTAGTGCAGTATCCCTGCCACACGCTCTTCCCCAGTGAGTTGGTGGGTTTTGATAGCCCGCCGGCGCGGCCGCGTATCATGCGGGAACTGGTCGAGGCGCTCGGAGCAAAAGTTGACAGTTTCAGTCGCGAGTACCAGTGCTGTGGCGGAGCCGGCGGGTTTCATGGAACTTCCGCCGCCGAAGCACGGGGTTTTGCCCAGACCAAATTCGATGCCATTAAAAGCGAGACTCAGGCGGACTTCATGGTTGTCTCTTGCATCACCTGCCTGATGTTTCTCGACAATGTGCAAAAAGAGTTGAGTGAAGGAAACGGAAAATACGACATTCCGGTTTTTGATTACAACCAGATATTAGCGCTCTGCATGGGGTTTGACCCGAAGCAGGTTGCGCCCATTTGCACCGTGTCGAGAGACCGAATCCTTGAGCGGTTTTGATTTGGTTGAAATCAATCATGGTTCAATGAATCATTCCAAACAAGCGGGCGCCCTCAGCCCGGAGGCTTCCCGGCAAAACCGGCTTAGGTCCCGCGACGGATCGATACTTGCATAGAATTGGAGAGATGCTTTCGTGATTGGAACAGATTTGAAGAACTGGCTCCACGGCGAGCTTTTCGACCGGGTGCCAAGCAATGTCGCGATAATTAATCGGAAATATCATATTATTGATGCAAATAAGAATTTCGCCGAGGAATTCGGCCAGTGGAATGGCAAGTACTGCTATGAAGTTTTCAAGGGACGACAAAGTCCCTGCCTCTCCTGCAAGGCTGATTTGACCTTCGCCGACGGCAAAGGCCGTGTCAGCGAGGAGCGGCGACTGAACCGGAACGGCCAGCATTCATACTACGTGGTCCATTTTGAGCCGGTCACCAACAAAGCGGGCGATATCCTCTATGTCATTGAAATGTCCTCAGACATCACGGAAACCCGGCTGCTTCAGAGAGAACATGACATCATCTTCGACCGTGTTCCCTGCTACGTGGCTGTGATCGACAACGACATGAATGTTCTCCGCAACAATGAGTTGTTCAGAAAGACGTTCGGCGAATCAATAGGGAGGAAATGCCACGATATTTATCAGCACCGCAACGAGCCGTGCGAGGAGTGTCCTGCCATGCAAACCTTCGCCGACGGTCAAACTCATGTGGCCAGCAAGACGGGCCTGGACAAAGACGGGCAGACCGTATATTACCACGTCACTACCGCTCCTCTCTCTCGAGAAGGGCGCGAGCCCTCCCACGTCATCGAGATGGCTTTGGACATCACAGAGGTAAAACAGCTTGAAAAGGAAGTGCTCGAAGCCGAGCGCCTTGCCGCCGTCGGAGAAACTGTGGCCGGGTTGGCGCACGGCATTAAGAACGTGCTCCAGGGACTCGAAGGCGGTGTGTACGTGCTCAAGACCGCCATGGAGAATACGGATAAGGAACTGATGGGACAGGGTTGGGAAATGTTGGAGGAGAACGTTGACCGTATCAGCACCTATGTGAAGGATTTCCTCAATTTTGCCAAGGGTCACACCCCAAACGTGGAAAGGGTCGACCCTGTCCTCATAGGGAAAGAGGTATTTGAACTGTACAGGGACGTGGCTGAGCGTGTCGGTATCAAACTGATATTCGAACCTCAGGAGGGCATCGAGCCCGCCAATCTCGACCATGAGGGCATCCATGTCTGCCTCTCAAACTTGATTTCAAACGCAATTGACGCCTGCGAGATGAGCGACAACCCGAACTGCGAGGTTTGCCTCAAGGTGTTAGAGCGAAACGGCTCCCTTATCTACGAAGTCAAAGATGACGGCTGCGGCATGGACTACGAAGTCAAGAAAAAAGTATTCACCACGTTCTTCTCTACGAAAGGGACGGCAAAAGGGACGGGATTGGGGCTGCTGGTCACCCGAAGGATCACCCAACAGCATGGAGGGAAAGTCATTTTCGAATCAACTGAGGGCGAGGGCTCGGTCTTCCAACTGAAGTTTCCGCGAAATCGATTGCCTGAACTGTCCAAGCCGAAATCGGATAACGGCGAGTCCCTCGAAGAGTGAACAAGGAGGATATGC
The DNA here is from genome assembly GCA_003598055.1 of Candidatus Abyssobacteria bacterium SURF_17. Lineage (GTDB taxonomy): Bacteria > Abyssobacteria > SURF-5 > SURF-5 > SURF-5 > SURF-17. The sequence continues at coordinate 27,307 of QZKI01000061.1, forward strand.
CCGTGACGCAACCTTCGGAGAAAACCGTTTTAGTGGTGGACGATGAAAAGAACGTGAGACTTTTTCTGAAAACCGTGCTCGAAAAGGCCGGATTCAAAGTGGAAACCGCCGTCGACGGTGTGGAAGCGCTGGAAAAGGTGAGAGCTCATCCTCCGGACGTGATCTCCCTCGACCTGGTAATGCCCAAGAAATCGGGCGCCAAATTCCTCCTCGAAATCCGCAAAGACAAGGATTTGCAGAACATCCCGGTTGTTCTCGTCACTGCGCATGCCAAGGACGCCTTAGGAAAGGAAGATTTCGACGCCATCATGTCCGGCGACTCCATCCGGAAGCCTGAAACGTACCTGATTAAGCCGGTTAAAGCGGAAACCTATCTTGCCAATATAAAGCGCGCACTTGAAATGAAACATATGAAGACTCTCGTAAGCGTCGGAGTTGCTGAATCCTCCTCGAAGAATCTCAAGGACGAAATCAAAGAACTGCTGGATGACGCTGATCCGGAAAAACTCAAAGAGGCTCTCAAACTCCTGAGGGAAAAGAAATGAATCGACGATTGAGGCGATCCGCTATCGGGATCGTTTGCTACAACCACGGTATACTCCCGAATCAGATGCCAGCGGGGTGAGCCCCGTAGTGACGACCCCTCTCGTGATGCTACAAAGCGACTCTGCCGGAAGTAATGTTGTATTTCGCCATTTTCCGCCAGAGAGTAACCCTGTGCATACCGAGCTCGCGGGCTGTTTTGGCGCAATTCCCGATGTTTCGAGCCAACGCTTCCCGAATGATGGCTTCTTCCGAACCGTTCCCGTTAGATGAGACGCAGTAGCTGTCATCGGTCTTCCGCGTCGCTTCGAGTATCCTTTCGGGGAGATGCCCGGCCTCTATGACAGTCCCCTCGCAAATCACGAAAGCGTGCTCGATGGCGTTCTCCAGTTCCCTCACATTTCCCGGGAAATCATGTTTTCTTAAGAGTCTCAGTGCTTCATCGGACACCCTGCGAATATCCTTTTTTCGCTTGGCCCGAAATTTCCGAATGAAATGCTCGATAAGAATCGGCAAATCCTCCAAGCGTTCCCGCAACGGAGGAATATGAACGCTGATGACGTTTATGCGATAGTAGAGATCCTCCCGAAACCCACCTTGCTCGACCATGTGCTTGAGGTCCTGATTAGAGGATGTGATGATCCGGGCATCGGCCTGCAACATGCGCGTCGAGCCCAATGGCTGGTACTCGCCATTATTAAGCACTCTGAGCAGCTTCACCTGAAGTGCGAGAGGCATATCACCAATTTCATCCAGCAGCAGAGTGCCCCCTTGCGCCATCTGGAACATGCCGGGTTTGTCTCGCTTTGCGTCCGTGAAAGCGCCCCTCGTGTATCCAAACAGTTCCGACTCCAATAAAGTTTCCGGAAGCGCCGCGCAGTTGATGCGAATATAGGCATTTTGTTTGCGGGGACTCATATCATGAATCGCATGCGCCAGCAGTTCCTTCCCCGACCCGCTCGGGCCCTGAATGAGTACGTTGCATTCCGACTCGGCGATATTGGGCAACAGCTTGAAAATATGCTGCATTTTCTCGTTGCAGCTTACGATGTTTTCCAGTCCACGGAACCGGGACAGCTTGTGCTGAAGGTTTTCAATCTCGGAGAGGTCACGGAAAAACTCCACAGCCCCGGCGCACTTCTCCGAATCATCGCGTAATAGAGTAGTGCTCACGCTCACCGGTATCTTGCGGCCGTCTCGCCTGATGATATTGACCCGGACATTGGAGACCGATTTCCCGTTCTCCAGCGTGCTTCGGAGCGCGCATCCCCTCTGACACAGGTCGGTTCTGAATATGTCAAAGCAGTACTTGCCGATGACTTCTTCTGGACTGAATCCCGATATCCTTTCCGCTGCCCGGTTCAGTGACGTGATTCGGCACTCAAAATCCGTCGTGAACACACCTTCATCGATGCTATCAAAGATAATTCTGGAAATTTTATTCTGTTTGGAGGTATCCTTGCCTATCATTGTTCCTCACCAAGATTGCATTGCAACCATCCAACCGACTTTTGAAAGTACGAGAGCATGGACCGTGCCAGGTTGAATCGGGAAGAGGGGGAAACTTCTGAAGGCATTGTAAAATAAAAGGATGCGAATAATAATTGGGGAATGGAAAGTAACGCTCAACGCTTTTGTGTTGTGAAGATGCAACACATGGCATGCTGCAACAATTGCAACAGTGCAACTGATCTTGCCTCCTCCGAGATTTAGTCCATCATCATTTAAGATAACGGCTCGGACAACGATACTGACGAATTCAGAGGTGTCCCCGAAACTTCAAAAAACATGTTGAACATGGGAAACATGGTTACCGTAAGTCGTGCCCGTAAGCTTCTGTTCGGCGCGAGATGCGCGGGGTTTCGAGTTCCGAGTTTCGGGTTAAGGGAAAACAAGGCCGTGACGCAAGTGGGGCATGTTTTCTCTATAGAATTTGGAACACGAATGTAACGAAGCGGGAGGAATGACACGAATACAAGAAGAAAGGCTAACCACGGAGCGCACGGAGGTCGCGGAGATTTCTTAACCCGGAACTCGAAGCCAGAAACCAGTCTTTCACCACGGATTCACTCGCATGGACACGGATTGAAGCCGCCCGGTTTGGGTCATGATGCCGCTGCGTGGTATTATATACACAAGAGCACAAATATCTCTGAATCGTCGGGTTGGCGCTTTCAGTTTGTATGCTTCGTGAGAGCGTTGTGGGGCAGGCGCGGGGGCCTGCCCTACAAGAAAAGGATATGATGGTGCGGGGGCTTGCGTGGCCGCTCGTGGCTAGCCGCTTGCCTGGGCGCCCACATAGGGGGCGCCCCTGCAATTGCGGGACAGTCTCAATAGGGATATGAGGCCAAGACAGACTATTACAGAGGAAGGTGTGTATTAATGGCACGAAAGAATGACAGAGTCGAAGGCGGGAGCGTCAGTGCGTCGAAATCGATAGGGTCGGTACGGTATGACATATCACTTCTTACTGACGATGATACATACCTTTTCAATCAGGGGAGCCATTTTCGGCTGTACAACAAGATGGGCTCACATTTGCTGAATAAAGACGGGCTATCAGGCGCATACTTCGCCGTGTGGGCGCCGAATGCACGGCAGGTATTCGTCATGGCCGATTTTAACGATTGGTCGAAAACAAGCCATCCTTTACGGAGCAGGGGCGCATCCGGAATCTGGGAGGGCTTCATTCCGAACGTGGGAAAGGGCGCGAGGTACAAATATCATATCGTCTCGCAATGCCGGGACTACCGGGTGGATAAGGCTGACCCGTTTGCGTTCTCGAGTGAGGCGTCGTCAAGTCCGGCATCCATCGTTTGGGGTCTGGATTATGAGTGGAATGATGGGGATTGGATGGCGAATCAATGGAAGCGGAATTCCGCGGAGGCGCCAATCTCGATTTATGAAGTTCACCTCGGCTCCTGGATGCGGGTGCCTGAGGAAGGGAATCGATTTTTGACGTACCGAGAGATAGCGCCCAAGCTGGCTGAACACGCGCTGCGGTTGGGGTTCACGCACGTTGAGTTTCTTCCGGTCATGGAACACCCGTTTTACGGTTCTTGGGGATATCAGACCCTGGGATATTTCGCTCCCACGGGCCGGTACGGCTCGCCACAGGATTTCATGTTCCTCGTCGATCACCTGCACCAGCGCGGTATCGGAGTGATATTGGACTGGGTGCCTTCTCATTTTCCCAATGATGAGCACGGGCTCGGGTTCTTTGACGGAACGCATTTGTATGAGCATGAGGATGAGCGCCAGAGAATACATCCCGACTGGGACAGCTTCATGTTCAACTATGGTCGCAGCGAGGTCCAAAGCTTTTTGCTCAGCAGCGCTTTGTTCTGGCTTGATAACTACCACATAGACGGGCTCCGCGTTGATGCGGTGGCGTCGATGCTCTATTTGGATTACTCGCGTAAAGACGGTGACTGGATTCCAAACAAATATGGCGGCAAGGAAAATCTTGAGGCGATCTCGTTTCTGCGCCGTTTCAACGAGGAGGTTTACAAGAACTATCCCGCCGTGCAGACGTATGCCGAGGAATCTACGGCGTGGCCGATGGTTTCCCGGCCGAATTATGTGGGGGGATTGGGTTTCGGCATGAAATGGGACATGGGTTGGATGCATGACACGCTGGAGTATATGACAAAGGACCCCGTTTACCGGAAGTTTCACCATGACCGCCTGACGTTCCGGCTCCTCTATGCGTTTACGGAAAACTTCATCCTCCCGCTCTCGCACGATGAGGTCGTGCACGGCAAAGGGTCTCTCCTGGAGACGATGTCCGGGGATGAATGGCAGAAATTCGCCAATCTCAGGCTCCTTTTCGGTTACATGTATGCACAGCCCGGGAAGAAGCTGCTCTTCATGGGCAGCGAATTCGGACAGAAGTATGAGTGGTATCACGAGGAGAGCCTGCAATGGCACCTGCTCGAATATCCGCTTCATGCAGGGCTTCTCCGGTGGGTCGAGCAACTGAATCGGTCCTATCGCGAGGAACCAGCCCTGCATGTGCTGGATTTCTCCTCAGGGGGATTCGAGTGGATAGACTGCAATGATTCTCAGAACAGCGTCCTCACCTTTATTCGAAAGAACCATTCAGAAAAGGATATGCTGGTCGTCGCCTGCAATTTCACTCCGGTCCCTCGGTTCAATTATCGAGTGGGAGTGCCACACGGAGGAATCTGGCGGGAACTGCTGAATAGCGACGCGAAAGAATTCGGCGGGAGCGGCCACGGCAACCTTGGAGAAGCCGAGGCATCCCCCGTTCCCTTTCACGGCCGGCCTTTTTCCCTCAACCTTACTCTCCCACCGCTGGGGGCTCTCTTTCTGAAGCCAAAGGAATGAGAGGCATGAGTGAGGGGCCGAGTGACGAATTTGACGGATTCGGCATTGTATTCTCGCGCTTCTGTAAGGGCCTACGAGTCTGAGACCCGTTGGTCTGAGACTCGTGGGTCTGAGACTCTTCGCGAACGGCTGACACGGTGCAGCGGCTGCGATTTCTTTGTGCGGGCGACCCACCGGGTCGCCCCCACAAAAGATGATGGAATAAGGAATCGTATTTAATAGGATGGAGCACCAAGGCTCGGAGCCATCTACCGGCCCGGAGGCCCTTATTGCTTCACTGCCTTCTGTTTCCCTCCAGGATAACATTTTTGTAGCAGTTGCGTTATAATAGTCGTTACATTGATTGGGCCGCAAATGGTGACGGGGTTATCCATGGGAGAAGGTCTTCCTGAAAAGCGTGATGTCGGCGACGGGACCGTATTCCGGACTGAGGGCCTCACCAAGGTTTACCATATGGGTGAGGTCGACGTGCAGGCGCTTCGGGGCGTGGACATGGAGCTGTTCTCGGGCGAGATGGTCGTGCTGCTCGGGCCGTCGGGCAGCGGCAAATCCACGCTGCTCAACATACTTGGCGGACTCGACACAGCGTCGGGCGGATGCGTGACCTATCGGGGGATGGACCTCACCAAGGCCACCGACAAGGAGCTGACGCAGTACCGGCGCTCGCACGTCGGGTTCGTATTTCAGTTCTACAACCTTATCCCGAGCCTGACCGCGCTGGAGAATGTCACCATCGTGACCGAAGTTTCCGATAATCCGATGGACCCCAGAGACGCTCTCCGGCTGGTGGGACTTTCAGAAAGGAGCGACCATTTCCCATCGCAGCTTTCGGGCGGTGAACAGCAGCGGGTGGCCATTGCGAGGGCGATCGCAAAGAATCCGTCCGTGCTTCTCTGCGACGAGCCCACAGGGGCCCTCGACTCCGCAACCGGAGTCCTGGTCCTCGAAGCGATCGAGCGGGTTAACCGGGAGATGGGGACTACCACCGCGGTGATAACTCATAACTCGGACATCGCGGCCATGGCCGACCGTGTTATGCGGATGTCAGGCGGGATGATTATCGAGGTCACGGTGAACGAGCATAGGAAACCGCCGAGAGAGATTCACTGGTAAGGTAATGAAGGCGCTCAACAGGAAACTGCTCAGGAACCTCTGGGAGATGAAGGCCCAGTCCCTGGCGATAGCGATTGTGATCGTCAGCGGAGTGGCCACGTTCTTTCTGTCGATAAGCACCATGGAATCGCTGAAGCGGACGCAGGCGAAATTTTACACGGATTACCGTTTTGCCGATGTGTTCAGTTCGCTCAAGCGAGCCCCAAATGCGCTTGCCGAGCGGATAGCGGAGATTCCCGGCGTCGAGCGGGTCGACACGAGGGTCCTCGCAGAGGTGAAGCTTGATATGCCGGATTATGCCGACCCCGTGACCGGGCGGCTCGTCTCCGTGCCGGAAACGGAACAGGCGGAGCTGAACCAGCTTTACATCGCCGAGGGACGGAACGTCCAGCCGGACCGTGACGACGAAGTGGTGGTCGGCGAGGCATTCGCCGAGGCGCACCAGATCAGGCCGGGCTACAGCTTTGGCGCGGTGATCAATGGAAGACTCAAGCAGCTCAGGGTTGTCGGCATTGCGCTTTCACCCGAATACATCTTCCAGATGCAGGCCGGGAGCATCTTTCCCGACTTCGAGCATTACGCCGTGATGTGGATGGGCAGGACGCCTCTGGGAACCGCCTACGATATGGACGGCGCATTCAATCATGTGGCTTTGTCGGTAAATAGCGAAGAAACTGTTGAGGACGTGATAGACCGGCTTGATGTCCTGCTCGAGCCGTACGGCGGCACGGGCGCATATGGCCGCGCCGATCAGGTATCGCACAGGTACCTGTCCGAGGAATTCAAGCAGCTCGCGAACATGGCCACCGTCTTTCCGACCATATTCCTCGGCGTCGCCGCCTTTCTCCTGAACATCGTGGTGACGCGGCTGATCGACACGCAGCGCGAGCAGATAGCCGTTCTCAAGGCATTCGGCTACTCGAACCGCGACATAGGCATACATTACGCAGGACTGGTCCTCGCGATCACGCTGGTCGGCGTGGCCGGAGGGATAGCGGTCGGCGCATGGCTCGGGAGGGGTATGAGCAACATGTACATGGAGTACTACCGCTTCCCGTTCATGGACTACCGGCTCGGCGTCGCGACGGTGTTGGAAGGCGCTCTCATTGCTGTGGCCTCGGCCATGGCAGGAACACTATTTGCCGTGAGGAGGGCCGCCTCTTTGTCGCCGGCTGTAGCGATGCGGCCTGCGCCGCCCGCTGTGTACCGCGAGTCGGTTGTGGAGCGGTTCGGGCTGGGGCGGTTCCTCTCGCCGCCGACCCGCATGATCGCCAGGAACATCGAGCGAAAACCCGTGAAGTCTCTCCTGACGGTAATCGGCATTGCGTTCGCATGCGCCGTGCTTGTGTCCGGACTCTTTTTCGGAGACGCAGTGGACTATATCGTCGAGGTACAGTTCGGTCTTGCGCAGCGCGACGACCTCACGGTATCATTTGTGGAACCGACATCCGACAGCGCGCTCTACTCGCTCCGCGGTCTTCAGGGAGTGGAACGTGTCGAGCCTTTCAGGTCGGTCCCGGCCACGCTGCGGTTCGGCCACAGAACCTACAGGACTTCCATCCAGGGCGTCCGGGGCGGCGGGGACCTTTACCGCCTCCTCGACAACCGTTTTCAGCAGGTCGAATTGCCGCCTCGCGGCGTGGTGCTCACCGATTATTTGGCGGGAATACTCCGCATATCCCCGGGCGATATGCTGACCGTCGAGGTGCTCGAGGGCGAAAGACCCGTGAGGGAAGTCCCGGTGGCCGGACTAGTGACCGAATTTATCGGCGCCTCCGCTTACATGGAAATATCCGCTTTGAACCGGCTGATGCGCGAGGGCAATGCAGTCTCCGGCGCCTACATGGCCACCGACTCAAATTACGACCCGCAACTATACCGCGAGTTGCACGACATGCCCCGCGTCGCCGGCACCACAGTGAGAAAGCTGGCCATCGACAGTTTCTACGAAACGATGAGCCGCCAGATACTCATCTTTACGAGCATCATGACCGCGCTGGCGATGTCGATAGCGTTCGGCGTTGTGTACAACAGCGCGCGGATTTCGCTTTCCGAACGCAGCCGCGACCTCGGCAGTCTCCGGGTACTGGGATTCACCCGCGCCGAGGTCTCCTATATACTCCTCGGAGAACTGGCGATACTCACGCTGGTGGCGACGCCGGTGGGGTTCGCGCTTGGTCGGGGCATTGCCGGTTATATGACGGCGGGAATGGAGACCGACCTCTTTAGGATACCCGTAGTGATAAACATGGATACATACGCGTTCTCGGCTGCGGTGGTGTTCGTCGCGGCTGTGGCTTCAGGCATCGTCGTGAAGTTGAGGCTCGACCGGCTCGACCTTGTAGAGATACTGAAGACAAAGGAGTAGCGGATTCGTGAAAAAAAATAGGAAGTGGCTCTTGCTGGCGGTGCTGGCGCTTGTGGTGGCCGCAGTCATATACGGCCTGACGCAGACATCCGTCCGGGTGCAGACGGAGGTCGTCAGTCGAGGACCGATGCAGGTCACGGTCGAAGAGGACGGCAAGACCCGCGTGGTTGACCGCTACGTGGTCGCCGCCCCGGTTTCCGGTTTTCTGAGGCGCATACAACTGGACGAGGGTGACCCTGTTTCCGACGGAACAACGCTGGCAGTCCTCGAGCCCCTGCGACCGGAGAATCTCGACCCCAGAGCGCGCGCCAGAGCGCAAGCCGACGTGAAAACCGCCGAGGCGGCGCTGCAGAAGGCGGGGAAAGACATGGAGGCGGTCAGCGCGGACCATGCGTATGCGCAGGCGGAATACCGAAGGATGCAGCAGCTATCCGAAGAGGGCATCATATCAAGAGGAGAGCTCGACAGGGCGGAGGCGGAGGCGCAAAGGGCGGAGGCCGCGCTCAAGTCCGGGAAGTTCGCGATCGAGGTCGCCCGTCACCAACTCGAAGCCGCCCGCACCGCACTTACATATACTTCCGAAGCTCAGGCCGCGCCTTCACAGGCAATCGAGATAGATTCTCCGGTGGAGGGCCGCGTCTTCAGGGTAATCCGCGAAAACGAGGGCGTGGTGGGGGCGGGAGAGTTTATCATTGAGATAGGTGACCCTTCGGCCATCGAAGTCGAGGTCGACCTTCTGTCCGCCGACGCAGTGAAAGTGGGGCCGGGCACAGCAGTCCTGTTTGAGCGATGGGGCGGCGGACACCCGCTCGAGGGGAGAGTTCGGGTGGTCGAGCCCTCCGGCTTCATGAAGATATCGGCGCTCGGCGTCGAAGAGCAGAGAGTCTTCGTCATCTCAGACATAACGTCACCCCCCGGAGAATGGCGAAATCTTGGAGACGGCTACCGTGTCGACGCCTCATTCATTGTTTGGGAGGGCGAAAACGTACTCCAGATGCCGGAAAGCGCATTGTTCAGACATGGAGACGGGTGGGCCGTGTTCGTTGTGGAGGACGAAAGGGCCGTGCTCAGACCCGTCAAGCTCGGCCATAGAAACGGCATTTCCGCCGAAATAGTGTCCGGACTTTCCGAAGGGCAAAAAGTGGTCATACATCCCGGCCGCACCGTCGAGGACGGCGCCCGCGTGACCCCGTGGCAGGAATAAACCCAAATCCGCGACCTCTAACCCTGATGTTACAGTAAACATATGCCGATGTTCAGGTACGCGACCCTTATCGCCGTCCATCCTGTCCATCCCATCCATGTTTCAATCCCCGCACCCTATGCGGCCAACCGTAAACCGCCAGTAGCGTCAAGTATTTTCTGTAAAATGCTCTTTTCTTTGGTTGTTCTTGTTGGAATGCGAAGCGAATTAGCAGCAGCAGGCGTTGTGGGAATGTGGATAACCCTTTAGGGTTATCCAAGTGAGGTGGAAAGGCATGGCTTTCCACCGAACGTCATTTCCACAACGCATACCCGCCTGATTTCGCCTCAGCCCTTAGTATTCCCCCATTCGTATGAACCTGGCGCGCTGGCTTTGCCAGACCTCGTGATACTCGATAAGCATTGCTCCTACCAAACGGTCACACGAAGCCTCGTTCGGGAAAATACCCACCACGTGAGTCCTGCGCTTTATCTCGCGCATCACTTGCTCCAGCATGTTGGTTGAATGAAGCCGCCTGCGGTGACGGGTAGGGAGCTCTAAGACTGCCAGACACTCCTCAAATTGCTCCTCTATTTGCCCTGCCACCCTCGGATATCTCTCTCCCCAGCGAACAGCAAGCTCCCGAGCAGCCTCACACGCGAGCGTGCGGTCGGTCAGCTTGAAGACCGAACGAATATCATTCACAAGAACCATCCTGTCTTTGTGCGAGGCCTTGTTCATGATGTTCCGGATGAAATGGACCCGGCACCGCTGCCATTGAGCCTGTGGGAACGCTCGCTTCAGGGCGGCCCGAATACCCTCGTGTCCGTCGGATACGACAAGCTCTACTCCGCTCAGACCCCGTTTCTTCAGCTCACCGAAAACCTAACCCCCACCACACGGCATACACGCTCAATCCCGTATGGCTTACCGCTAGAGGGCGAAAGGGCGGCGCTCACGTGCGCGACCTCCTCTTGGTTAAAGGGCGTCTGAGTTCGCACTCCTTGCGCAAAAGTTCGTTCTCCATCGAGAGTTCACCAATGCGCCGCATCGCAGTATCCAACTCAGACTGCATCGGATCGCCCTCCCGGTCCTTCAGGGCTTCGTCTATGCCGCGAAACGCCTTATCACGCCATTTCTCCAACCGGTACACTTCCACGCCCAACTCCCGGCTCAATACATCCAGTGGTTCCCCATGCAATACCCGTAGCACTACTTCTCGTTTCCGCCTCGTACTCCAATACTGTTTCGGACCCAACGGACCCACCTTTGGGGCGCTCACGCTGGGTGGAACTTCACTCGGCCTACGGCCTCCTTCCGTTCCACCCAGCGCGCTCCCTACTTGCTGCTCTCCCTTACTCATTCACTCACCTCCTTGGACATACAGCCTACGCTATTTCCCTGTCCAAGTAAATGGGGTCCGCTATAACGGTTGAAAAGACACCCGTGTCACTCGTATAATTCATGTAATTCGTGTTCCCGGTTTCTTTGCTGTCTTGGTTCTCATCGTGAACTTCGTGGATAAGAATGTTCTGAATTGGCGTTTATCGGCGCTCATCGGCGGTTGATCAAAAGGTTTCTGGTTTCTTGTTTCTGGTCTCGGGTTTAAAAAGAGAATCGGCGTTCATCGGCGGTTAATAGTTGCTTTGAAATCCAAAATCCAAAATCCGAAATCCAAAATCGCCACGGCGGCCGCCGGCCTGCTCCTTGCCGCGTGCTCTGTGCTCAGGACATCCTACAACATCACCGAGGGCGTCATTGATGCCGGAGTCACCGGCACGAAGGTCGCCTACAAAATCACCGCCGGCACCACAAAGACCGTCTATAAAGTCGGCGAGTTCACGTTCGAGGTCGTAAAGGCCCCGCTCGATTGGCCGCTGCTCAATGAGGATATCGAAACCGTTGACGGCTTGCCCGTGAAAGAGGCGATTCGACAGGGCCGCGTGAAGAACTCACCCTATACCGTCAACGGAAGAACGTATTATCCGATGTCCGTCGCGGAAGCGCAGAGCTACAGCGAAGTCGGAACCGCCTCATGGTACGGCTACGAGACCCGGCGCAAAAAAGGCGGATACATGACCGCCAACGGCGAGGCGTTCGACCCTAAAGGCTACACGGCCGCCCACAAATACCTGCCATTGCCCACCGACGTCAGAGTCACAAACCTCGAGAATGGCCGCTCGACTCTCGTGCGCGTGAACGACCGCGGCCCATTCCCCTGCCGTGAAAACCCGCGCTCCGGCGACCGCATCATTGATGTCAGCATGGGCGCCGCCAAAAAACTCGGCTTTTACGGCCAAGGCACCGCCCGCGTAAAAGTCGAAACCATCCGATTAGAATAGCATCACAAAAGATATCGGAACCACGGATTTCACGGCGCAGCGCAGCCGCAACCAAAAAGAAAAAGAAGAGATTGCTTCGCTCGGGCCTGCGGCCCTTCGCTCGCAACGACAAATTGTGTGTTCCTTTCACACATAATCCAGCCGCAGGCGGGGTCGATGCTCGCACGGACGGCATCATACGTGGCCATTCGCTTGCTGCGTCTTTGAGCGGGCTTGCTGATGCGGATTTCGGGTGGGACACAAACCGGCTTCAGGCGCGGGCTCCCCTTCCTCTCTCGAAGGGACGGTAGTGCATGCCCCTCTTTTCCGTCAGAGGCTGTAGTCCTTGTTCGTGAGACATCTCCTTGAGGGTTTCGCTGACGGCTTGTGTTAAGCCGAGTTTGCAATGGTCGCAGAAGCTCCCTCCCGCGATTGGACTGCCGCACTTCTTGCATCGTAACAAATCCGAAGCGTCGGCCAACACAATACGCTTTTCGCGAACCCACTTGAGGATGTCGCCCTTCTCGATGCCGGTTGCCTCGCTCATTGCCTGAATGGTCTGGCGCGGGTTATTGCGAAGCCACTCGACCGCCCTCTCGAAATTTTCTTCTTCCTTGCGGATGCATTCAGGACAGACAGGCCTGTTCGTGCGGGAGAACAGTAAACCGCACCGCACACAATTTGTTAGAGGCATCTTTAGTATCCACCGTTTGATTCAAATTTCCCAAAAGCTAAGCACAGGCGCTTCCAGCTATTGTCTCACGACCTCTTTCTTCTTCACTGAGGGTCTTTTCTTGCTTGCATTTGCGCCAACGGAGTGAAGTGCGCCATAGAGCATCACCGATACGAACATATACATAAAGATGGAACCTGCAACCCCACGCGCTGCGGCCGTCACAATCGGAACGCCTGCATTCCAGCCGAGCATCAGCATGACGAGCAGCCAGAGCAGTGCTGCCACTACGGCAGCGCTATCATCGAAGCCACTTCGCCTCTCATGTGGCCGTCGGCTTTCCATATTGCCGGTTCTTGCCATTTATCGGTAACTCTTGTTATCCTGCCAGCGCCGCGCATCTTCCTCGCGGACGATCTTGCGGCGGTCGTCCTTAGTGCCGGGCGCCTTGTCATATCCGAATGTAGTTATCTCCGCGTATTCGTTGCCGTGCACGTCGCGAAGCACCGAATACCCGTACGGGACGCCGTAATGGTCATTAAGAAACTTCGCCTCAACGTACGGGCCGTTCCATTCGGGCGTCTTCGTGCTTTCTACAAGCGTCCTCAACCCGCCTTCCTGGACCGTGGGAAAACGGGCGAAGTCCAGGTAGAACAGCTTCAGACCTTTATCAAGCTGGAAAAAGTCCTCCGACGCCTTCTCCCAGCCTGCCTGAATTGCATCGTAGACGAGTTGGCGCTGAGCTTCGGGCAATCCCGGTTGAATCTCAATCTCCTCGACCTGCCCGATTCCTGACAGCGCAGTGACCGACTGGAAGTAATCCGATTGCTTTGTCCAGTCCTCGACTATCTTGACGATGTATTGCAACAGTTCCGACGCGCCGAACTTCTTCGGCTCTTCACCGCGCTTCACCACGAGGGCTTCCTTCTTGCTCAATACAACTTCCGGGACAGCAACATCCTTTGAGCCTACGGCCACCTGTCCGGAAAGGACGGAAACATTGGTGTCCGCGGTTTCCTTTGCGACTTCAACAAGGAATACGGTCCCGCGAACCCCGGTGACCGCCGTCGGCGTTTCAACCTCAAACGTAGAATCCTTTGTCTTGAGCTTGCCGACTTCTGACCAGAGTTTCCCTTCGGGCAAGGCGATCTTTACCTCGGCTGCTTTCGTGTCGGGATCCACCTCAAAGGAGCTCAGTGTATACTGCGTGTTTTCTCCGACGCCATTCACTGCCGTAGTTTCAAGTGTCAAAACAACTTCCGACCCCGGCTCGGTGCGGATTTCGTCACCGGGGCCGACGGTCATGTACTTATATGCAGCCCGAAAGCTCGGCATGCCCGCTTTCTTTATTTGAGCCTTTCCCTTAATATCTTCGATTCTGCCCTTGCCTGGAACTGTCCCGTGAGGGTCAACCTTCTCCTTGTCTACATTGAAAATGATCCGGCCGCCTCCCGGGAGTTCGGTGCCTATCTTGTACGTCTTGTCTCCCTCTTCAACTATCTGACCCGGGATCCTCTTTCCTTTAGGCGTCTCGATCGCTGCCCCGAACACGCGGTCCCCTCCGCCTGCCAGGAGAACAAGAGTTGCGCATGTTGCTGCCGCTATTCCCATCAATAAGCGGTTCATCATGCTCCTCTCTCTTTTAGCGTGCTCGGCGTCAAAATCAAAAAGGGGCTTCTCGCCCCTTCGCCGATTTCGGGTTCCCCGGTTATTTCCATATGTTCGTGCCAGTGGTCTTTTGAGTAACAGTTTACCATTGAAACTATTTCCTGTCAATTGTGTTGCCGGGGTCAGACCTTGAAAATTGACAAGACACTTTCAGAGGCCGCGTAACACCACAATATGCATTTGTCAATTTTCAAGGTCTGACCCCAACACCCGCGTCATCCCACCAGGGTGATGAGCAAGTCCATCACATTCGTCCCGGTCGGGCCGGTCTTGAGCAGGTCACCGATAGGCTCAAGCAGATTATATGAATCATTGCGCTGCAAGTACGCGACCGGGTCGAGCCCATGCTTGCGGGCACGCTCCACGGTAGTCGTATCGACGACGGCTCCGGCGGCGTCCGTCGGGCCGTCCGTTCCGTCAGTCCCCACGCTGGCGAGGACAATATTGCCGGATTTTGCCAATTTAAGCGCTGCAGAGAGCGCAAGCTCCTGATTTCGCCCCCCTTTTCCTTTTCCGCGGATAGTGACCGTAGTCTCACCCCCGGCGAGGATACAGGCGGGCGGAGCAATCGGATTGTGTGAATTCGCCGTCTCAAGAGCAATGGAGGCAAATACGGTGCCAACTTCCCGTGCCTCTCCGCTTATGCATGCCGAAAGGATGAGCGGACGGAAACCGAGTGAGACCGCTTTTTCGGATGCTGCAATGAGGGCGCTGCGGTTGTTACCGATAATGTCATTGGAGACATTGCGAAAAATTTCGTCGTCCGGCTTGGGAGTTTCTTTGATTTCCCCGTTGACCCCGCTCTGTATGAAATTGGCGACGGATTTTGGCACTCGGTGCCAAATATTGTATTTCTCCATGACTGCTTTGGCGTCGGAAAACGTCGAAGGGTCGCCTACCGTCGGGCCGGAGGCAATGACGTCAGGTGCGTCTCCCACAGCGTCGGAAAGAAGGAGTGTACACACCCTGGCTGGTGCGGCTGCTCGAGCGAGCTGGCCGCCCTTGATTCCCGAAATGTGCTTGCGCACAATATTTACTTCGTCAATGGAGGCTCCACACTCGAGCAGCAACCGCGTCATCGCCTGCTTGTCATTGAGCGATAAGCCTTCGGCAGGAAGTGGCATGAGCGCGGAGCCGCCCCCGGAGATGAGGCACAGCACCAGCGTATCCCGTCGGGCGTTCTCCTTCAGCAATCCGATGAGCTTCCGGGCCGCCGAAACGCCGCGTTCATCCGGAACAGGATGTGCAGCTTCTATTACCTCGATCCGTTGCAACGATCGTGTGTGGCCATCCTTGACGACGATGCTTCCGCCCGCAATCCGGTTCCCGAGTATCGTTTCAAGAGCACGTGCCATCGATGCGCTTGCTTTGCCCGCTCCAACAACGATGATTCGCCGGAACTCACTCAAAGCGATGTTGGTTGCGCCGATGATGAGCCGGTCGCCCTCGAGCCTGACGGATTTGTGAATCAATGCTTCCGGGTCTACTGCACGGATGGCGGCGTGAGCAATGGCCAGCGCCGCGTCGCGCAACTGCTGCAGGTTCATTCCTTGCATTCTCCCAGCCGGTGTGGCATAGGCAGGCGGCTGTATTCGCCGCCGTCAAGACGCGCGGGCGCAACCCTTCCTGCCTTGACCTCGCTGATCAGTTCCTCGAGTGTGCCGACGGTTCTCTCGAACCACGTTGCGCAACTGCCCACCTCCCGCGCGAAGTGGCAGTCGCTCCCCGCGGTTCCCGGAATTCTGAGCCGCTCCCACGCCTCGATGGCCAGGGCATTCTCGCGCTCCGTGTTCTCGCCGTTGAGCACTTCCAGCGCGTTGATATAATCCATGCTGAACAGGCCGTTCGAGACCGAAGCCGCGCCGATTATTCGAAACGGATGTGCCGGTATCAGAATCCCTCCGCACGCCTCAACCTTCGGCCTCACAGATGCGATCTTGGTGTAGTATCCCGTGCGCTCTTTCCATGAATCGTCACGCAGGCCGAACGCAAGTATGTGACCCTTGTCCGTATTGATTTCAACCCCTCTGAACACAAGGAATCCCTCGGCTTGCGCAATCTCTTCGACGGGCTCCGAAGCACAAAAGGAATCATGCTCGGTGATGCAGACGGCATCCAACCCTCTGCGGCGGGCAGTATCAATCAGGTCAAGCGGCTCAAGCGTGTTGTCGCCGGAATATCTCGTGTGGCAGTGTAGGTCAATGAACATAAAACACTTGATGTCCTTTCATAATGCGTGCACTTTTCCGGTCACCCGGTGTTCTGATTTTTAAGGATATTGTCGAGGGATACTTTATTATCTGCTTGTCATTGCGAGCGAAGGGCCGCAGGCCCGAGCGATGTGTGTGTATCTCATTCTGCCAATGAGATTGCTTTATTCGTCCGGGTCTGAGCCCCGTCGCTTCCCCGTAAGAAACTGGCGTCCCATCCGTCATTGCGAGGGAGTGCAACGACCGAAGCAATCTCTTTGGCAGACATACGATGATGCAGAGATTGCTTCGTCATGCCCCGAACAGGCGGGTCATGACTCGCAATGACAATAAGGAGGAGCCCTGCGCGTTTTTTTCGCAGCAACCCGACGAAGTCGGGTGGAATGCTCGCAATGACTGACAAACGCCAGGTCTTCAGGCGACTCTCCTCAAACCGTGGGGCAACGCGGCAATCTGTCTTTCATTTCCACAACGGCCCCAAGTACACAGGAGCGTTCGGGAAGCCAGTTGAAGCGCATTCTGCAAGCCATGCCCGAATCGGCGGATAGAGCGCGATTGTGTCCAAAGAGTCTGTCGAGATAAATGCCGACCCGGTCACGCGAGGGTCATGCGATTTTCCTGCTTCACCGCCAACGCGCTTTGTCTCGTACAGAAAATGCACGACGTGTCGTTCCCTGTCGGGCCACACGCTTTCACAGATGCAAACGACTCGCTCACACGCGACTCGTATCGAAGTCTCCTCGAATACCTCGCGAACGAGCGCTTCCTCCGCCGGCTCGCCTGCACGCATTCCGCCGCCGGGCGGCATCCAATATGTCTTTCCCTCTTTTTCGTGTCGGACGAGCAGGATAGAGTGATTCTCGCAACAGAGAGCCCCGACTCGTATGCGAAGCGAAGTCATGGACGTTCCTTCACGAAATCGCGCAATTTTGCCGCCAACGGCTTTTCCAGTTCCGCCGTAATCACGATATTCCCGTCTTCGTACCGTGTGTCGAGCACGCGCCCCTTCTGTTGCACGAGCGCCGCCACCTCGCCGCGCCCCTGAGGTATCTCCAATTCGACAATCTCTCGCCGTGATGACAGAGTGGAGGCGACGAGGCCGAGTAGATTCTCGATGTTCTCGCCGGTAAGCGCCGAGACGGCGACGCTTCCCGGCGCTCGTTCGACGAAGTGTGCTGCGACATCCGGGTGCGGCAACAAATCGATTTTATTAAATGCCGTAATGACCGGCTTATCGGCTGCGCCCAGTTCACCCAGCACCTGCTTTGCAACCCTCATGTGATCTTCGAAATACTGGTGGCTGGAATCCACGACCAGGAGGACAACATCAGCGTGCGTCACTTCCTCAAGCGTCGCCCGAAACGCCGCAACCAGCGAATGCGGCAACTTGCGGATGAATCCGACCGTGTCGGTGAAAACGACAACCTGCTCATTCGGCAATTTCGCCCTTCTCGAACGCGGGTCAAGCGTCGCAAACAACTTATCCTCCACGAACGCATGAGCATCCGCAATTGCATTGAGGAGCGACGACTTTCCGGCGTTCGTGTAGCCGACAATCGCGACGTTCGCGACCGCGCGGCTGACCCTTCGCTTGCGTTGGACGTCGCGGTGGCGCCTGATCGAATCCAGGCCGCGCCGCAGCTTGGCAATGCGGTCCTTGATGCGGCGCCGGTCAACTTCCAGCTTCTGCTCGCCTCCGCCGTGGCGCGTCCCGATGCCGCCGCCCAGGCGGGACATTGTCACGCCGCGGCCCGTAAGTCTTGGCAGGAGATAGTCGAGTTGCGCAAGCTCGACCTGGATTTTCCCCTCTCGCGTCTCGGCCCGCTGAGCGAAAATGTCAAGAATGAGCTGAGTGCGGTCAACAACTTTGCAGTCAACCATCTTTTCAAGGTTTCTTTGCTGAGCCGGGCTCAACTCACAGTCGAAGACTACGATGTCAGCCTCGAATTCATCGACCAGCGAGGCTACCGTCGCGGCTTTGCCCTTCCCGATGAAACATGCGCTGTCCGGAACGGAGCGCGTTTGCGTGATTGACTCGACTACCTGACCGCCGGCAGTCCGTGTGAGTTCGGCGAGTTCGGCGAGTGACTCCTCCACTTCCCATGGGGCGTCACTTCCCGTCTGGACCCCTACAAGGATGGCTTTTTGGTGCGCTTCTGATTGATTAACCACTCGATTCCGTGTTCAACTCCTCTTATTACATGTTCCATCGAAATTATACGGATTATGCCAGTGTTTTGCAATCCCGCCCACGCTGACAGATGCAGGGTCACTGTCAGGAAGAAACCGGTGATTCACTCGGGATCTCTGGATCTGCAATCGCAACCACTGAGTATGGGGCGAGGAGGTTTCGGAGAAGTGGACGCATGCCAGACAGGTCAGGATTCGAATCGGTTCATCACGAGGCCGGAGAGAAGTTTCGGATAGAAATACGTGGATTTCTGCGGCATCTTCTCGCCTTCATAGGTTACCGCTTTGACCTGCTCCGGCTTCGTGGGATTCAGCAGCAGCGCAATCTGAGCTTCGCCGCGTCGAACGGCCTCGAGCGCCGAGTCACTCGACGGCGTGAACCGGACGTGCTCCTCCTTAGAGAGGTTCTGTGTGTCTATGCCCAGAATTTTTTGCAGGATAACCGCCTGCGCTATCGCTACGTCAAGCGTTCTGAAACTTTCGCAGTGATCCCGCTCCACGAATTCCCGGAGCGCAATATCGTCCCTCGATGTCAGAAGCTCAAGAGCGTTTCCGCCGAGATACAGACCGAAGGCATGTCTCGTCTCTCCGACGCGCGCCATATCAGCCGAAAAATTCCGGGCCACCGTCTCGCAGTTGGCACAGGTAAAGGGGTATTCAGTCCGCTCGAAATACTTCTCGATCTGGCGTTGGAACTGCCCGGGCTCAAAACGCTCGAGGCCGTGGATAATGCGATGAATCGGGTAAATGGATACCCCCTCACCCTCAAGGTTGACGAACAGCATCATGACGTAATTGTACGGGGCATCTTCCGAGCTCGACTTTCCCTCGCTACGCCGTATATGGCGGTAGATGAGTGCGGTCTCATATCGATGGTGTCCGTCGGCTATTATCAGGGACTTGTTTTCCATCTGCGAAGTGATTGATCGGATGACGGCCGGGTCATTCACGACCCAGAACCTGTTGCGGATGTTCTTATCATCCCTGAAATCATACACCGGAGAGGTGAAGGCCGCCTCCACAAGAATGCTGTCGATCGAACCGTCAGGCTGAGAATAGAGCGAGAAAATAGGGCTGAGGTTCGCCTTGCATTCTTTCATCAGATTGAGTCGGTCTACCTTGGGCGGCATCATCGTATGCTCATGCCCGAGAATGACACCCGACTCCTGATCCTCAAGGCGCGCAAGCGCCAGAAAGCCTCTTCTCAACCGCGGTCTCTCTGAAGAGTACTGATACTCCTGCTCATAGATGTAAATAGAAGGCTTCTGGTCATACCGAAGCATTCCTGAGGCTATCCACTGCTTTAGCAATCTCCCGGCCCGCGCATACTTATTCTCTCCGGGGCCGTCTCCCGGCAAGTCTTTCCCCTTTTCGAGCCAAACGACATTATTCGGGTGGCGATCATGCAGAAAATCGCGCTCCTCGTCATTAATGACATCGTAGGGAGGCGCGACGACTTCCCTCATGTCCACCCTTGACGGGTCGTATCGCAATCCTCTGAACGGAACAATCCTGGCCATCGTGAATCTTCGTCTTCCCTTGTCGGAGCGTGAACCCACGCAGTATTGGGACCTAGTGCGTGGCGGCGTGATACAAATGTTTCCCTGTTCAAAACGTGGCTAATATACCGGCCACCCTCCGGTTTGTCAAGATAGCCGGAAGTCGCCTCTTTTGCGGGGACATAATACCTGATACCTTATCACACGCAAGCGACCAGAATATCGTGTTGTCCCTGCCCGCGGCGTAGTATGCGGAAATAGATATTATGTCCCCGGAATTCGGCGGTCGGGAGGGTTATTTCTTCGCCCGTTCAACGAAGGAGTTGTCACGCGTATCGATTCGGACGACGTCGCCTATCTGCAGAAATTGGGGCACTTTCACGACGAGGCCGGTCTCGAGTTTGGCTATTTTGGACGAGCCCGATGCGGTCGCTCCCTTCATGGGTGGGTCGGTTTCCACTATCGCCAGGTCAACGGTCAGAGGCAGCTCAATCCCGACCGGAGCACCATTGTAAAACTCCACCTTGAGTTGCGTATTCGGCAGAAGATATTTCACGGCTTCCCCAAGAATCCCGACAGGAATTTCCGTCTGCTCGTACGTGGTAGTATCCATGAATACGTAGATGTCTCCCGTATCATACAGGAATTCCATGACCTTCCGGTCTAACATCACGGGTTCGACCGACTCGTCCGCTCGGAAGCGCACGTCATAGGAGTTATTGTTCTTCAAATTGAGGAGTCTTGCCTGCACAAGCGCACGCAGATTGCCGGGCGTTAAGTGGGTTATATCCGCAACGCGATACAGCTCCTTATTGTACAAGATTATCATGCCATTTCGCATCTGTCTGGCAGCTATCATGCTTGTCCTTTCTTCGTGTTCCTCGATAGAATCTAATTGAACCTGACCTTGTTCGACGGTTGGAATTCCGGCGCGAGCACCGGAGGGCAAGAGTTCGTTCAAAAGGTGTTATCGGGGTATCTGACGCACCGCACACTCTGACAGACTCGAATCCCCTCGCGATATGCCGGGTCTGGCAGTTTCCCACTCCGTCGCTTAAGATTATTATAATTGCCCGGCAGCCAAAAATCAATCCTGCTACAGTCGGGATTAGAAACGAACAGAAGCCGTCTCGGCGGGAATGGTTTGACTCCTCATGGGCGGTCGGGACGCAAACGGCGGGAACTTTCAGCCTCTATCTTGTCCCTCAGGCGTCCGTCTGGGGAAGAAGACTGAAGATGAGCTTCCTGAGAAACGCTCGCTTCTGTATCACTCGCGCGCCGCAGTTATAACAGAGAGCTGCCTCGGCCGAAACCGTCGTGCCACATTCGCTGCACCGAATGGTGTCACACTTGAACCGTCGCACAAGCTCGAGGACTTCTTTTCTTTCCTCATTGCTCCGAAAGGCGAATATCACTCCGACGCACATATTGCCATTGTCCTCAAATGTCCCAATGTCCTTCTTGCGTTTGAACCACTTTATCGAGCCGGGCACCGATATGTTAATCGGATGAGTCCGACAAAATATCTGCATCTCTATGTCTCTGGTCAGGATGAATGGCGTTCCCCCCGATTCCATAAATAAATCGGAATCTATCAGCGAAATCTCCATGCAGAGGCCCGACGTCGTGATGTCAATGACGCTCGCGAATGCCACCCGCGGAGCCTTTCGGTCCCGGTTCTTCACAAAATAGGAAACGTGAATCTCATCCCGCAATTCCTTCTTTCCAGAGGATAATTCGAGCAACATGATCGCTGGCTCTCCTGTTCAACCACTCCTTCGTTTTCTGTCTGGATAAGAGCATAGGCAATCTCAATGCCAATCAGCCTTCTTCAAGAACACAACGAATCTGCTGTAGTATAACTTTCCTGCAAACAATAAGTTACACACGACCATCACAAGGAACGTCGGTGCGACGCTCAAGTGTATCCTCAACCGGTCCCTCTATTTGGTTACTTTCGTAACGATTTTGTAATTGGCCTCCGACGATATACGGCGCGCCACGGTAGGTGTCGGCGTTCATCTTCCCTCTTATGGACTCTACGCGACTGCCCCGTTGAAGAGAAACCCCTTGAAAACTAACCCTGCCTATGGTAGCATAACAGAGTAGCATTCTATATGTTGCGAGGAAAGTATGAAGCATTATTACTGCATCGCCAACGACCCCGAAGGGATAAGAATTACTCCGCGGTCGCTTTCGCGGATTGTACAAGGCAGATACTGCGTTCCCGACTGTGTCGATTATGAGAGCAGATTCAACCTACCCCGACGCCTCAAGGCGAAAGAGGTATATGCGGGTTGGAGCTGTCACAACTGCAAATTTCTGAGAGAATCGCCCGGCCCAAAAAAAAACCCGCAATCAAGGCCCCCATCTCCCGACAAGCGGAAACGCTGACGCGCAGTGATTTGACCAGGCTTGTCTCCAGCCGAACTGGCGTTTCATGGCGCCGCGCAGACAAGGTACTCGTGAACACGTTTTCGGCAATCACTCGCGGCCTCAGCATGGAAGATCCGGTGAAGCTCAAGGACTTTGGCAGATTCTCTGTCAGAGTACGCAGGGGCTGGAACGGGGTTCATCCCTCATCCGGAGACCGAGTCCGGATAGCCGACCGCGTTTCCGTTTGTTTCCAGCCGAGCGGGAATTTGAGGCGGCTGGTTGCTCGATCGACGCCAAAGTGATCAGCCGGCCTCGCTGCTGGCGCGATTATTTGTGGAAAAAACTGGATAAGTGCGAATGGGTTCTCGCCACCCGATCAAGTCGAAGGCCAGATCCTGCGCAGGAATAACAAGGGAAGGGCAGACGTATAATACCAGTTTCTCAGGAAGCATGATGACCTCACTAGGTTCGTTCCCGGATGGCGAGCATGCAGGGGATAGCCTCAGTCGCGCGCCGGAGTCGATTCGGGCCGCCAGAGAGCTGGTGCGGGATCTTTTCGGCTTTGCCGATTTCCTTCCGTTCCAGGAAGAAGTCATCGGAGCCATCATGAAAGGCGAAGACATCCTTGTGGTGTTGCCCACCGGCTCTGGCAAGTCCTTGTGCTTCCAGATTCCGGCCTTGCTTCACGGCGGTTTGACTATCGTAATCTCTCCGCTGATTGCATTAATGAAGGACCAGATTGATTCGCTCCGTGCGCATAACCTGCCGGTCGAGTACCTGAACAGTTCGCTCTCGGCCGCCGATACCGCACGGGTGCTCGACTCCATCCGGATCGGCTCGCTGAAAATGATTTATATCGCACCGGAACGCCTCCGCGATGGGCTCTTCCTCAATGCATTGCTTTCTTCGCGCAAACACTCGTTGTTGTGGGTGGTGGATGAAGCGCACTGCATCACAGAATGGGGGCACGACTTCCGGACCGATTACCTCTACATCCCTGATGCCCTTGACTTGATTGCGCCCGGCTCCCAGCTCGTGATGTTCACCGCGACCGCAACCCCGATCGTGCGCGAAGATATCCTTGCACAAATGAGGCGCCCATCCGCAAGAACCATCTGCGGGAATTTCGACCGGCCCAACCTCTACCTCGGCTGCCGCCAGACGCCCTCGAAAACGGATAAGCTTCAGGCACTCGGAGCGCTGTTGCGGAAACCAGGCTCGGGCATCATATACACCGCCACGCGGCGCCAGTGTGAGGACGTGAACAGGTTTCTTCAGGAATCCGGCAAACGAAGCGACTATTATCACGCAGGCCGCTCGTCCGCAGAGAGGGCAGAGGTGCAGGAGCGATTTCTGTCGGGGGAACTCGATGTCATCACGGCCACAAATGCCTTTGGAATGGGGCTGGATAAGCCCGACATCCGGTTCATCGTTCACTACGCACACCCCGCGAGCGTTGACGCCTACTATCAGGAAATAGGCCGCGGCGGGCGCGACGGACAGCGATGCGACTGCATTCTGCTGTACTCACGGTTTGACCGGAAAGTGCAGGAGCGGTTCATCATCGATTCGACCCCCTCTCTCGAGACGGTTGAAGAGTGTTTCACCGGCATCGCGGCCTCGACGAGCCGCTCGGGCAAGGTATTCGTAAATCGACAATTCCATGATGCGCGCAACGTCGAGTTGTTCGAGTTGCAGAAGGCGGGCGTTCTCAAGCGGAGTACCCTGATGTGCGGGAGCGCGTCCATTTACCTTTCCCGCGAGTACGAACAAGCGCTTGACGTGTGCACATCACAGGAGAAAAAGATATTGGCCGCGCTTGACGTTCACCTCGGACTGTCCCGGAAAGGATACGTTGATTGTGTAGACGCAAACGACTTGCGACAAGCTTCCTTCCCCGCGCTCAGCGAGTTCGAGCTCGAGCAATCGTTGCTTGCAATGAGCAGCCGCGGCATCATCGCTTATCGTCCGGGTGAGCGTGGGATTTGCTACGAAGTCCTCGATGATTCACTGTCAGACCAGCTCGGCGAGAAAATAGAGGAGAGTGTGTCCCTGCGACGCGCCTTCAAGATGAGCCGACTCGAAATGATGGCGAACTACGGAACCCTCAAATCCTGCCTGCGCGAATACCTCATCGGCTCTCTCGGCGATACCTCATGCGTTACTTCTTGCAGCTTCTGCGACAATTGTATCTGACCATCTCTCCCGGAATGAGCTGACCTTCTTGAGATGCTTTACATATGCATCGTCTTGTCTTTGTAGGGGCGACCCGGCGGGTCGCCCGCAATGTCAAAGATTCCTTCTTGTCCTCCTCGAGTATCCGGGCTTGCTGTTTTCCTTTGCGCCCTTCGCGTCTTTACGGCGTAGTGCTGGTGCAGAATCCCGCATTAATAGAAGGCCATGCTCGCGAATGTGACCGTTCCTTGCGGGTCGGGCCACTGCTGATACTTCAGCAACTTTCCTCGCGTTGCTTCCATCACGCTCAGCATGGTGTATATCGGTGGGAGACCGCAAATCTTGCGGCGGTCGCCGTCGGCCTGGATAGCCGAGAAGAAGCCATTGGCATCCGCTCGTTCGAGGGGTTCGAGCATCCGCAGATCATCCGCCTTGAGCAGTTTCAGGAATCCGTCGCTAATTGGGTGCACGTCTCCGAATCTCGGACCCACGTGAGCCAAGTCCGCGCCCGCTATACAACATATCCTTGCGCCAGATTGCTTCACTGCATTCTTAACCGCTTTCACAAATTCCCGTATGCGCGCATCCTCGGCCGGAGAGATTCGCGAGGCGACCATCTCGTGGAACGAGCCGCACAAGATCGGCACAATTGAGATTTCCTTTTTGTCTCGGAACAGATAACGCAAAAACACTGTCTGAAATTCGATGGAATGTTCACCGCGATGCACGAACTCATCCCGGAATAGGTCGTAGCTCACGCTTTTCTGAATCAACCTGACCAATTCACGATTGCACGGCAGCGTTCCATAGGGAGTCTCGAAATCTTTGTGCGTTGCCACGAAAGGCATCACCGTGTGGGTATGAGCCGTACCGAATATGATGTAAACGTCTGCGTCAGCCCGTTCCGCCAGATCCTTATATGCCCATGCGAAACAGGGTCCGCCGCGCTGAAAATCGATGTGCGGGGCAATAATGCCCTTGACATGTGTTTTTCTTGGTTTTTTCTCCGGCAATCCCGGTCCTTCCTCATGCGTGAAGAATTGCTGTATCTGCTGGTCGAGCGCCTCAGGAGAAGCGTCATAACTTTTGCCCGCCAAAAGAGCTTGCCGAAGCGGTGATTGCTTGAATTCATTCTCGATCTCTTCGCGCTTACGCCGGAAATTATCGCTGTCGAGGAACAAACCCGCATCGAGCACCTTCAGCACGTCGTCAATCGTCTCGCGGAATATCAACTCCCCGAATCTCCGCATGTATTCCGCCTGTATATCAACGACCGAGTGCTGCCCGTCAAGGAGCAAGAGCAGGGGATACAATTGCTGAGGCACCGCCACGACTTCGCTCGAGTAGTTCATCGGGTCACGCAATCCGATCATCTTCTTCCCCGATACCGTGACGGCGAACGCCTCAACCTCTCTCAGCTTCGGCAAATCCATGGGTGCAACATCCCTTCGCATACACGCTACATGAGGATAGATACTCCGTTCAAGCCATATCTTCTCATAAAGGTATCACTTCACATTGAGCAAAGTCAACCAATGCGGTTGAACATTCAGCCGTTATCATGGTAAAGTATAGTGCCGTTTTCAGACGGCATAATATCTCTCCCTCGAATTACTTCCCCGTTGGATTATGAGGAGTGACTCAATGGCAAGACTCGATGAATTCAGAGGTTCGGACAAGTACATTCTTGATGATGACCTCGCTAAGGCATTCTTGATAGCGAGGATACTTGGCAAACCGCTCTTGCTCGAAGGCGAGCCCGGCACCGGCAAGACGAAGCTTGCTCAGGAATATGCACAGCATGTCGGCCTGCCGATTTATGAGTTCCCGGTGACATCCGAGAGCAAAGTAACTCATCTCGTCTCGAATTTCGATGACGTCATGCGGCTCATGGACTCACAGGCGGTGATAGCGAATGCGCAGATGGAGCGCGCGGGACTGTCAACGCGCATCGACCTCAGGGGCAGAAAAATAGACGACCTTAAGCATTACGTCAGACTCGGCCCGCTCACGCAGGCGTACAAGAATCCCAACTCAGTCCTCCTCATCGATGAGGTGGATAAGGCCCCGCGCGAATTCCCCAACAACCTTCTCTATGTGATAAACGACCGGAAAGTGATTATCCCCGAGACCGGCGAGATGATAGAGACAACCCTTGAGACGATGCCGTCCATCGTCATCACGAGCAATCACGAGCAGGACCTGCCCGCGCCGTTCATCCGACGCTGCGTGTACCACTACATCGAATTCCCGAATCCGCAGAGGATGCGCGAGATCGTTCGGCTGCATCATCCCGATGCCAACGAATCGCTCGTCGAATCGGCCATCACCATCTTTTACCAATTGCGAGAGCTGGGACTGCAACGCAAGCCGTCAACGAGTGAGATTCTCGACTGGCTGACGTACCTGAAAAGAGACGGTGATGTTTCCCCTGACAAGTTGAATCATCTGGAAGGCTATCAGGCGCTCGTCAAACACAAGGACGACTTGCCGGTGCTCGATGCCGTCAAACGATATGGCATCGAGTCCGTCCGCGCGTCCAAAAGCCCGAAATCGCCGTACTTGAATCGATGAGAGATGAATCCATGCGGTCCGTGCTAATGTGGTCATTGCGAGCGAAGGGCCATAGGCCCAAGCGAAGCAATCTCCATATGATGGAGAGATTGCTTCGTCGCTCGGGTTCGCGACCCTACGCTCTTCGCAATGACAATTTCTTGGGTGCAGGTGCCCTATTGGTTCCAAGAAAATCCGTTTAATCCTATGTTCACGAGTTTTCCGGAAACACTCCGCAAATACGGCCTGCAGGCCGATGTGAGAACCATCGGCGAGCTGTATCATTGCATGAGTCGGGGTCTGGTTTCGAGTCTCGGTGACTTGTTCGATACGGGCAAGCTGCTAATCGTGAAGGGTAAGCGTGACATCGCCCCATACACGCTCGCTTTCTTCAACTATTTTCTCGGCGTCGAAACCGAGGGTGCGCGAACGCTCGATGAAGCTATCCGCCAATCCGTCTCTTTCAACACGTGGCTGGAAGCATTCCGCGAGCAAGCAGAGAAATCACAATGGGATTTCGACGAGTCGGAGCTGGTTGAAAGATTTCTGGACGATGTGCTGAGGAGCAGCTCGGTTGAGGAAATCGCTCGCAAGCTGTCCGGAGAAGATATCTTCGCGAATGACGACCCCAATCAGGAAGACCTTGGCGGCGGGGTAGGGGGTAGGTCGCCATTTGCAGACGCGTTGGCTGATTATCGCAACCTCGACATCGATGAGATTCTGCGGAGGATGGAGCAGGTTGCCAAGCAGCAGAAGGGACCGCACAGCGGCGGAAGCCATTGGATCGGAACCGACGGAATATCGCCATATGGTCACAGCGGACGCGGACTGGGAGGCGTTCGCATCGGAGGCGCAGGCAGAGGCAAGAGCGCGCGGAAAGTGCTCGGCGACCCGGAGTACTATCCCGTGATGCTCGACAAGGTGCTGACCGACGATACGATTGATGTCGCGCTCGCCTCACTCAAGAAAATCGCCGACTCGACGGTCGAGTTCAAGCTTGACATCGAAAAGACAATTGAAGAGGGCGTCAAGCGGGCCGGGGTGTTCATTCCGTATCTGAAGCCGATAACCGAAGACAGAGTGCAGGTGATGCTGTTCATAGACAATGGCGGCTATTCAATGAGGCCATATGCGAAGACTGTCACGTCGCTCTTCCTGAAGATGCGGAGAAGGTTCACGCACGACTTGAAGATATTCTTTTTCCATAATTCCATCTATGACCGCGTGTATCGGGATGAGTTCCGGCGCGACCCGGCGCCTCTCGTAAGAATAATGAAGGAAGACGCAGCTCACAGAGTGTTCATTGTGGGCGATGCAGATATGGCGCCGCACGAGCTGCTTGCCCGGTACGGCGCGATAGAGCCTCGCGAGGAGTGCGAGCTCCCGAGCATCGAGTATCTCAGAAAGATTGCGGAGCGATTCCCGAGAACTGTCTGGCTCAATCCGATTCCGCCGCGCTCGTGGCCGTTCACGACCGCCGACTACGTCATGCGGGTGACGAAGATGTTTCATCTGACCCCCCATGGAATCGCGCAGTCGATAGAATATATGAACCGAAAAGCGAGTGAAAGGTGACGTCTGCCTGTCATTGCGAGTCATCTCGCGGTTCGCGAGATGACGAAGCAATCTCAGCTCGCGCACAACCCGCAAATGGAGATTGCTTCGATCGCTCTCCCGCCAAAGGCGGGATTCGCTCCCTCGCAATGACGGGGGATGAACATGTGCTTCTTAAAAGCCACAGGAGTAACAGCGCATGCCGTTCAGAGACGAAAATAATCCAAAACTCCTCATTGACCTGGACAAATGCACAGGCTGCCTCAATTGTCAACTAATCTGTTCCTTCACGTATCATGACGAGTTCAACCCCGCGCTCGCGCGAATCGAGATCGTTCGCAACCTCGACGACTCCAAAGGTCTCAGCTTCTCCGACGAATGCATTCAATGCTCGATATGCGCGGATTACTGTGTTTACGGCGCACTGACGCGGACGGAGGAGCCATGACCACGAACTATTTCGGATACGCCGGAAAAATTCTGTTCATCAATCTTTCTACGGGCGAGATACGGAAAGACCCGCTGGACCTTGCCGACGCACGGAAGTTCCTCGGAGGCCTGGGCATAAACAACAGGCTCGCATATGACCTCATCAAGCCCGGCCTTGACCCTTTATCACCCGGGAATCCGGTTATCATCGGCGCCGGCCCTTTGATAGGGACGATGGTCCCGGGTGCCAGCCGAACAATTGCAACGTCGAAGTTCCCGCTCTCTGGCGCGGTGTCTGCCGGAAGCGGCAGCATGACGTTCGGTTTCAACATGAAGCGCGCCGGATACGACCATATCGTTATAACGGGCGCATCCGAAAAACCGGTCTACGTGTATATCGATGACGACAGCGTGCAGGTACTTGATGCCTCCGGCCTCTGGGGCAGAGACAACTATGACGCCGTCGACCAGTTGTGGAAACGCCATGGCCGGTGCTCTTCCATCTCTATCGGGCAGGCGGGCGAGAACCTTGTCAAATTCTCTCTCGCGCTTGTCGACAAGATGGCCACCATCGGACGCGCAGGGTTCGGCGCTGTCATGGGGGCAAAAAAACTTAAGGCGGTGCTCGTGCGGGGAAACGGCGGCATCAAAGTTGCCGATCCCAAGGGCTTTATGCATGAAGTCAATACGCTCTTCCACCGCGCGAAGAGCTATAAACTCCACTCTGCGGCCGTTGCCTACGGCATTCTTAACGCCGGTGGTTCATTCATGCTCGGAGACGAGGGGCCGTATGGGCTGAACATATACAACAAGGTCAAGAAAGACCGAATCGCGTGCCCGTCTTGCTTCATTGCAGACAAAGATGTGTTAGTTGTAAGCGAAGGCGAATTGGGCGGAATGAAAACGTACACCCACAGCTTCGGCATGGTGGCTACGGCGGCCATGAAGGGAACCATCACCGACTATGCCAAAGCCACCAGAATCGTCAACATGCTCAACCGTTATGGTCTCGGTCACCAGGAGTTCGACAGCATGTTCGAGCTCATCCTCGAGGCATCCGAGACCAAGGTCCTCCGCGAGGACCAGATAGGAGCAGTCGGGCGCAACTACGAGACGATGCATGACCTCATTGAGAAGATCGTGTTCCGGCGTGGTATCGGCGATGTGCTCGCCGAAGGTTGGATGGCTACCGCAAGTGAGTTCGGGCTCGACACCAACCGGTTTTCTTCTCATGTGAAAGGGCTCGGCACTCAATTCGACCCGCGCGAGCGAGGCTTGGGCACGATGGAGTTTGAGCAACTCGTCAATCCGCGCGGCGGGCACCATCAGTCCGGCGGGTCGCCTTCTTATAACCAAGGCGCGCCAGTTGAAATGTTCGAGAGACATGTCGACAGGATGGGAGCTCCACCCGACGCCGTCAGACGAATCATGGACAGCCCCTTCGGCTTCAACGTGGGACGCTTCACCCGATACTCGGAAGACTGGTTTGCCGTTTTCGATTCGCTCGGCATTTGCATCCGCAGCCAGAACAACCGGTTTTATAGCGCGGATGTCTGCGCGCGTCTGTTCTCGACCGCCACGGGCATACCTGTGGACAAAGAAGCGCTCATGGAGGCGGGAGAACGAGTGTGGAATCTCTACAGAGCGCTGAACTGGCGTGAGGGCTTCACCCGGAAGGATGATACGCCACCGCCGAAATGGTTCGAACCGCTCAAGGCCGCCGGAAGCGAATTCGAGATGAAGGACTATTTCCAAACCCGGAAACTCACCAGAGAAGACCTCGAACAGTTGCTCAACGACTATTATGATGAACGTGGATGGGACCCTGCCACCGGCTGCCCGACACGCGAGAAGTTGACCGCTCTCGGTCTTGATAACATCGTAAAGGACTTCGAAGCGCGCGGCTTGCTCTAATTGTCGGCCTCCATCAACGTCTTCCCGCTTGACTGCGGGAAGACGGAAACGAATGCTCTTCCCTCAAAGCAGTTATCGAAAGATCGCGAGGGTTATTCGGGAAACTGTCCCGCAATCATCAAAATGCATACCTGTAGGGGCGAACCTCGTGTTCGCCCTCGGGCGCAATGAATTGCGCCCCCACAAAAAACGGGGATTTTGGGGGCTGTACGGACACGGCCGCGCCGTGCCCCTACATTGCGTCTCCAATTATGGGGCAGTCTCGAGGGGGGATTAACGAGATTCCCGGGCGTCTAATGCAGGATCCAGATTGAAACAGCAGGTCACCCCTTTATCACAGGACCCATGTCGGATCCTCTACGGAGCGACGCCTTGCGAGCGCGACCCGCTATTTCGGCTGCGAAAATCCATTTTCTCAGCCGGTCTCTTTCCGCTCTTGTGACGTCCACGAAGTCGAACCCCGCCTGAAAGGCATATGGGCCCTCGCCATCATTCTTGGAAATCCAGACAACCTTACCCGCTTTTTCGCCAAAGCCGAGTTCACGAAACAGTGGCAACTCGAACCGTACGATTTCCCCGCTCTTGAGCGCCATATTCGTCGCGATTCTCATGCCGCCCTC
>QZKI01000046.1 GCA_003598055.1 Candidatus Abyssobacteria bacterium SURF_17
CTACGTCTGAGGACGTCACCGTGGCGGAACCTCCGATCTCATTCGGGAAATTGTTCCAGAAAATGCTGTTGCTGATTACGGGAACCGAGTTGCTTCCACTCATTCCCCCGCCATAATTGGCCTCATTCGCCGTGATCGTGCAATTCGTGATGCTTGGCGAGCTGTACCAGCAATAGATGGCGCCCCCATTGGCATCCGTGGAATTCTCGCTGATGATATCGTTGATGAGCGTGATAGAAGCGCCATTTCCCAAATATAAGGCGCCTCCATGTGAGATGGCATGGTTACCAGTCACGATGCAATTCCTGATAGTGGGCGAAGAGCTCTTGCAGAAAATCGCGCCGCCCGTGCTCGAGCTGAACCCGCCGGTAATCGTAAAGCCATCGACCACCGCGCCCGAGCCTTCGCCGCTGTGGAAGAAGAACAACCTCGCAGAGCCCTGGCCATCGATGATGCAATTGGCAGCGCCATTCTGCGACCGCAGTGTCACAACTTTGCCTGTGAAATCAATGTCATTGTTCCCGGGGCCGCTGTATACGCCGTCGCGCACGATGATGCTGTCACCATTGGCAGCCGCGTCGAGGGCTGCCTGAATCGTCGGAAAATCATCGGGAACATAGTATGTCGATGAAGCGTTCACGGTGATAGTTGCAGGATTACTTGTCGCCACCGGCCCACCGCCGATGACCTGTTCCGCCCATACTTCCGTTGTGCCCTCTATCTGAGCGCTCGCATTGCCGCAGCTACTTATCGATACAATACCGGGAACAGAAACCTGATACTCCACAAGACATTCCATATCATATTCGATCGGGCCACCGACCGGCGGTTCAAAAGTTCCAACGACTGAAAGTTGCAGGCTACCTCCAATTCCCATCTGAGCCTGAACGGGCGAAAGCATAAGAATACTCGCTGCGGGCTGACTGTCTGAGCTCAACGCGTTGGTTCCCATGGCTTGCTCTAGTGTGTCCGAATACCCGTCGTTGTCATCGTCGGAATCGCACGCGTTGCCCATGCCGTCTCCATCATAGTCCGCCTGTGACGGGTTATATGCAGTCGGACAGTTGTCAGACACTGAGCAGATCCCGTCTCCGTCGGGGTCATCACACACTCGCACAAGCACGGCGACGGAATCACTTGAAGCTGCAATCGCCTCAGCCATTGATAGAAGCGTGAAGGCCATGCAAAGCGCCAGGAGACAGACCCAGTGAATATGCGCCGCTCGTCGGCGGCCATGCATGTACGTCATCAGGTTTCTTCTAATCGGTAGTCGTGACATAGAGTGGGATATAGATGGCTGCACCATTCTGTGCGACCTCAATAATAAACAAATAATTCTTGCCCGCATGGTCTGGGAGCATGGGCAGGCTCAGTTGCATTTTCACGGTAGCTGTGCTATCCGGCAGAATCTCGATGTGAGGCCCTGGTTCCAAGTTAAGAAACGATGGCGAAGGCGACTCATCATATCCGGGAGGAAGGTCTGCATACGATTCTGATACAGGAATGCTGCGAACGCTAAACTTCTTGGTAACAGCGCTCGTGTTGGAAATAGTGAGTGCTACCCCTCTTTCCCTCTCGAGGTCGAATACTTCTCCCAGCTTCACGTTCTGGACAATAAGCTTATGGGGTTCAACAACAAAATCAAAGTCGCCATGTGGCTTGACCGAGGGCACCTGCTCGCATGTCTGGCTCGCAATATCGATAAGCAGTTTGCTTTTTATTCCCACGCCTATCGATGTCCCTGTCGTACGCGACCAGATAAAGATCTGATATTTCTTCCCAAGGAATTGCTCGTCGGGAGGTATGGCTACGAATATGTCGGTCGAGCCGTATTCATGAGGAGCAATCGTGAATGCATCTCGTTCGATGCTTATCCATGAAAGGTCCGGCATCGGCTCATAGCCTCTCTTCAACTCATTCTCGGTTGGAAGCATCGGATCGACCTTCAACTCCACAGTCGAGCTACTGGTATTGTGTATGGCGAGGGGAAGCTTTGCTGTTTCCTCCATGCTGTATCTGTGGCCAATGCATAGGTTCGTTACGGTGACCTCACCGAAGCGAGTGCTCAGACCGGCGGCCATAACAGATGTCGGGCCGAAGGCCAAGAAACTGAGCAACGTGATCCATGTGAGGCATATTCCATAGATAGTTACCGTGGCAGAATCCTTCTTCTTGAGACTCTTCCGCAATTCTGTAGTTGCGAATTTATTCGGATACGTATGCCGAAAAAAGGGAGGAAAAACCATGCGAATGAATTCGCACCTACAGGGGGACATGCCAAATTGTGAATTGCGGGACAGATTCTTCTTCCCCCTTTGGAAAAAGAGAATAGTGGGACAATTTGATAAATGCTTATCTGCGTGCATCTGCCGTTCCCATTGCTCTAGCTAATGCTGCCCGTAATCGTCAGCACAATAGTCTGTTGAGCGGTCGAGCTGCTCGAAGTCGGCGTTTGAAGCCGAAGCCAAAGATGTCTGACCGCACCGTACGGCACGTTTATGCCAGTCTCGTTTCCGGAGAAGTGAGTAGCATCCGCGAGTACCGGTGATGTGCTGAGAATGTCGGTTGTATCAAACGTCGTTGGCGCCGTGGAATTGAACTGAGCCCTCAAGACGAAAATGTTAGTCCCGGGCGAAGTCCCTGCGGTCCAGTTTGCAGTGTTGGAGCAATTCAGCGAATAGTTCTCGTTCGCCCCGCTTCCGGTGTTTGTCACCGTCAGCGAACTGGCTGATGTCGCAGTAGTACCGGTTGTGAGGGTACCGAAATTGTAAGAAGTCTCTGTAATCTCGACACCGATCGCCTGGCTTATGGTTACTGTTATGTTGACGGTGTCCGATGAGGCTGCCAGTGCCGGGCTTCCCGACACAGCCAGCACGACGACAAATGTCATGAGAAGGGTCGGTAGTAATGCTCTGCGTCTCATTCTGACCTTCCTGGGATTTCAGTTCGCGTGCTTCTCTGAATCCCTCTTCCATCTCTCGCTCTGTGTGCTACTTCTTCTATTCAATCCGGCTGGATGCTGATGGTTACGCCCACAGTCTGTTGGCTCACGCGGCTGGTTCTCGTGGGCGCGCCAAACCGCAACCACATCTTCACATCCTCGCCGGGCACTAGTGAGACTCCGTTATTACTCAGATTTACGTTTCCGAAAACGGATGGTGTGGATAAAGTGGCTGTGGCACTTAGGACATCATCGCTAGCGAAATAACTACGAGGGTCATCGGAGTCTCCGCAAAATAATCCTTGAAGCAAATATATCTCAACCCCTTGCGATGTGCCGGGTGTCCATCCCGTTCCCGGGTTTGTTATCTGAAGACTGAGTGTCCCGGTTAGAGCTCCGTCATTTGTAACCGTAAGGGCTTCGGGCGCTGTCATAGTCCTGATCTCGGTCGGTGCAAGCGTCCCGATGCTCCACGTATCCGGCGTGACCGAAATGCTGAGTTCGCCAAGGTCCTGGTTGATGTGCACGAAGTCGATGTTGTTATAATTGATGCTCACATTCGGATAGGCTGCGCCGCTCCATGTACCCATCTCTGCGACACCCAATCCTATGTCCATTGCCTCGAGCATATAGTTTCGCGTGCACTCGACATCCTCGCTTCCCCTCTCCCAGAACAGTAAATCAGCCATTGCGGAATCGGCGGCGACCGGGTCAACGGCGAAGAAAAGCATTTCGGGAGTTCCCTCTGCGGAGAATTTCCGCGTCCAGAGTTCGGGCGGAATATAGTTGAGGCCGCTGGACCCGATTATCGCCTCTCCTAATATCAGGACCGTTTTGTTCTTGATATGAGGATTGTTATTGATGTCCACCAGGCAGTTGTTCGTGCGATTGTATCTAGCGAGGTGAAATGCAGCCCCGAAAGTAGTACCCTCTGCCGGCTTGATGGAACCGAAGTGGTTCTTGAATCCCAGTGTTGCGCTTCCATACCATGTGTAGGCGCTGTGCTTTCTGACTATCGGAATATTGATAAGATAATCAGCATTGGCAACGACATCATTCAACGCAAGCGTGAGAGAAGGGTCGAATCTGAAGGTAATCTTCGAATTGGGTGCGGTTCCGCTGAACCCTGTGTGCTGAATCTCGGGCGGCATATCCGGGTCGCTCGATGCGGAAAAGAACTGAATTCCGCTGATGGCCCTATCCATGAACGTCGCCTTATAGAAACACTTGTATGACTCATACACCCAAATGTCCTCGGGCGAGATATCGGTTCCGAAGGTCTCGAGCAGGCTCCGCGCAACTGCGTTGACGGGCTCGATGATGGCATTGCTGTCATTACTGTTCGCGTCCTGTCTATCGTAAACGTCGGGCCCACAGTTGCTGCTCCCTCCCACATTATTGTTATTTATCTTGATGGCGATTTTCTGATGGGGCTGATAGTCTGGAATCAGCTTTTGCCACGCGGCTGCCACGCTTGTGGTTCCCGTAAGTTCCTTCAGCCCTCGGTACACCATCTCGTCAACAACGGCCTGATTGATCATGTTCCAGTAGTCAGGGCTTTGGCCGGTCCACGAGCTGGCGTCGCTGTCATGCACCATCACAACTCGGTGAGGCGAGGGGACCGACGCTTGCGCCGGACTTGCCAGCGTCATGCCCGTGACCGAGGCCGTTGAAAGCTGAGCAGAAATCTTCTTCAAGCGCCCGGTATTTCTCAAAGCCAAAACCTTGTCATATGCAAACGAAGTCGAGAGCGTTGCTGTCCCAATCAGTCCGACGAAAAACAAGGTCCTGAAAATGGCGTTCCAGTTAGGCCGGTATCTCAAGAAATGAACAATATCTCGAAGAGCAAATGGGGTAACAGCCAGCAACACAACGGACTGCGAGAGCGCAGCCCTCTGACATGGATAGGCGATCCTCGACGGCTTGCTGCCCGTCCTGACGAGGAACCAGAAGAGGCTGGCGAGCCCATATACAACAAGACCGCTCTTTATTTTTTGTTTTAAGCGCCTATAGAGTCCCACGTTACACGCTTCCCTTGGGTGAATTACAATACTGTCATGGAGAAGCGGAAAAAGATGCCTTTTGCGAGTAGGGAGCAAGATTCAAGCCAACGCGGACATCGTCTTCCCTGGCCGAATGTCTGCGTCACCAATCGCTATCTCCAAACGTAAGATAATAGGCCCCTTGGGGCAGGTTGTATGCGATATAGCTGCCACCGGCGCCCCACTTCACAAATCCAAATTTCCAGAGAGCGAGACCCGATCCGCGAAAAAGCAGGTGCGTAATGCCTCTTTTGCGGCAATGTTCAACCAGCATACGGAGACACGTTCTCGAATGACGCTCGACCGAGAAATCAAAGAGCTCGGCCGATTTTCCGTCTAGCGCGTACACGCAGTATCCTACTGATTCCCCATTCTCAAAGAATTCGTATGCGGAATATGGCCGCATCGGATTGTTGATGAAACGCCAGTTAAGGAATGCAGCCGAACGAACTCCCTGTATTCGATTGTCCCGAGCGGGATAGTCTTTGGCAGCCTTCGTCATGGATTTCATCTGTATTTCCGGCTTCTCTCGTCCGAGCCACAAGGTTGCATAGGCTCGCGAGAGGAAATTGACTAATGGCGCAAGGATTCGGAGCGGCCACTGCTTGAGGTGGTTGCCCGCTGCGACCGGGAAGTACCATCTCTCATCGGTCGAGAGTATCTGCCAGCCGCACTGAATGTGGATACGCTCTGCCCGTTTGTTGGGGAACCCAAGCATTGGCGCGTCAATTGTTGTCATTGCGTGCTGGAGCAATTGTGGATAGAGTCCTTTGCCTCTTATCTCCGGTTTCAGGAACCCCTCGACGGCATGCATGACCACGAACGGTGTCGCGTCGCCGTTTTGAAATAAGCGAGGCTCAAAGGCGACTAATCCTTCCAATTCTTTGTTTGAAGAGTTTTCAATCACAAAGACTCGCGCTCGGCCCAACGGATTGTCCAGATACTTCCAGCGAAGCCATTCCGGCCTCTTCGGGCCGAAATCACAACGGGTCAAGAGGTCCGATATTCTTTGATAATCGGCCACATCTGTTTCACGGAAAATGTAGTCGCCTTCTCTCAAAAACCCAACCTCTTTGCAAGGGAAAAGATTCCCGTCATTCTTGCCTTGAACA
Organism: Candidatus Abyssobacteria bacterium SURF_17; assembly: GCA_003598055.1. GTDB lineage: Bacteria > Abyssobacteria > SURF-5 > SURF-5 > SURF-5 > SURF-17. Next base: position 6,096 of record QZKI01000046.1, read on the forward strand.
AATCCATGGACATGTTCGGGCCGACCATGTAACGGGGGATTCGATACGGATCATCTCCGTACTTGAAGAAGCCAGTGGGTACCGTCACGGCAGACTTGAAGCCCATCCTCTTGACAACCCCGATAATGTCATCAGTGAGGTTGCCGTTGGGATAGGAAAAGTGTTCGATTGTTCTCCCGGTCAATCGCTCCAGGATTTCCTTCGAGGTGCGAATAGACTCTTCTGCCTGCGACAAGGGAATCTGATTCAGGAGATTGTGACAATGTGAATGTGCCCCGATGGTAATGAGCGGATGAGCGGAGAGCTCTGCAATCTGGTCTGGGTTCAACGGTGTAAACACGTTGTTTTCAACCTCTACTTCAAAGGGCTTTGCCCCCGGAGCGTCCTTGAAACGGGCCACGACTTCGTCCACGATGTTTTCTCTTCTGGACGGATTGATTCTCTTGATGTCTTCATTGAGCTTGTGTACATCGTCCTGCCACAGTGCGCCGTCTTGACGGAATGTGTAGGTTCCGAGCGAATCCGCAATGCCTTTCAGGTTGATGCTGGGAATCTTCGAGCGTTTGACGGCCATCCAGATTTTGTCCGGCCAGAACAGCCGCCTTTCGCAGGCATTTCCTGTTGTCACATAGATTATTGCGGGAATCTCGAACTCCTCTAATATTGGAAGCGCAATTTCAAGATTATTCGCGTAGCCGTCGTCAAAGGTGACGACCGCTCCTGGCCGTTCTTGATGCTCGCTGTCCCGGTTCAGGACTTCCTCTGTAGTCAAACAACCAAACCACTGTTTAAGGAAGCCCATCTGCTGGCGAAACTCACCTCGCCGGACCACGGTCGTGGCTTCTAGTTCCTCATCGTCGCGGGAAACCCCATGGTACATGAGGAAGAAAGACTTGTCCCTATGCAAACGCGAAGCCATATGCTGAGCAAGAGAGTTGCTTGCACAGTGCACCGCGAAGTTTTTCACCAAAAGCCTGGTTTTGCCCCTTAACACTTGATCTCTTCGAAGATCCTCAGGCGTGCTATGCTAAGATTCACTGTGAGGAACAGCTCCTAGGCTCCCTATTCAAGATCACCGCGCCGTGCTCGGTATCGTGCGACTGGCAATGCAAATCCTTGAATTCCCGCAGCCATCTTTCGATGATTCGTCTTTCATCATGCCGGTCGGCGTCATCGAAGATTACAGTTGCGTTTTCGCTCAAGGACTTATATAACACGGGGAGCGCGGGGTAGCGCGCCATTTCTTGGATCGTCCCAGGAGGACCATCTATGAACAACAAGTCAATCGGGCCGATGCCGTTCAGTTGCTCAATATCGTACCAAGACCAGGTCTGCCCTCCGAGCGAAATCTGCCTCAGCGGCGCGCAAATCACGGTTGCCATGTCTGCCAGTTGATGCAGTTGCAACTCTTTCCTAATGAGTTCTGCATATTCTGCGTCATGTTCCAAAGAGAATATGTGGCCATGACCTGATTGCTTCATGCAGTACGACATGAGCAACGTGGAAACTCCGCATCCGCACTCCACAATAACTTTCGGGCTGCCGTCAAGAATTGCGGAAATTAGGATGTTTCCAAGGTCTGGCGAAATTGCCCATCCCCGCATCGGCGGCAACGGCCGGCGAGGTTTGATGGCTGAGATCAGCCAGAGAAAGGCCGCGAGTTGTCGATAGTCTTGCGCACGCGCGTCTTGCAAATGCTCGGTCTGTTCTTCCTGCTGCCGTGCTAGCCTGCGATAAATCTCCACTTGCGTGAAAAGAATCAGGAAAACCGCGCCACTTAAACCTAAAGGTCCTGTGAAAGAGCCCAGTGGCTCCTCCCACTCCCCAATACTGAGAAGAAAGACTCCGCAAGAAGCTGTTACGATTGCCAACAGGTCTTTCTTTTTGATTTCAAGTTGCAAGGTGTCTCTTTGCCTTCAGAAGATTAATACAGAGTTCACCGCAGCCCCGTTGCGCATACTGGTGTTGAACAGGAGAAAATTCCTGTTAACGAATCCGGGGCTCCAAGGAATCAGCTAGCTTTTCTTGAGAATCACGATGATGTTAGTGCGAAGCGCCTTCATGAAATCGGTCATCAGCAATCGAATCCAGAGCAGTTCGAGTACGGCTAATGGAGGGACCAAGACGAGTTTGGCCGATGAAACAATTGGCTTGAATTCCATCAATTCAAACTGTGTCTCACGAGCAACCTTGCGGACACGTTTCTTATTATTCACTCTATAAAAGGTCGGGAAAACATCGGGCGGTGTACGCCCCTCAAAGATCCTGATGAGTATGTTTTTGAGACATTGCGGGACTAATCTGGAAACAAGGGCTATGTAACCTGCGGAATTCATGGTGTGAAAGAGAAAGACGCCATCCGGTTTCATCACTCTGTGTATTTCTCTGAATTGTCGCTCCGGCGCACTTAAGTGCTCTACGACCATATTGGCAGAAACAAAATCAAACGCGTCTTGCTTAAATGGGAGATTCGAAATGTCGGCTTGCACTTGGTGGGAAATAGTTTTATGCTGTCTCAGTTGATAGAGCTCTCTATCAACCCCCACTACCATCTTGCAGGTCCCGACTATTTTTTTCTCGTCGCGAAGTTGCCAAGAGGTGAATATTTGACTCCCGCAACCAATGTCCAGCCAGAAAGATTCGGGCCTCACCCAAGATTGAACGGATTCCGCATACACTTGTTGCGAGTGCTGGAGTCCGGGACTGATTATATCCTGAAGGACCCAATAGATCCTGAAAAAGAAACGCCTAACCGATTTTTCCTTAGCGGGGCACAAGTTATGTTGGAAGATGCTCGAGACGCCGGCACATGCTCTTGGAGAGAGCGGGAGCCTAGGTTCGAAGGATTACGCTTGTCCTTCTTATCTCAGTCAAGCTGCAGGTCTCTTGTAACCTTAGCGGGTTTGCCCATTACTCTTGGCCGACAATCTTGAGGGCATTGCCAATATCTTCCTCAGTCAATTCGGCCATTGGGTCACCGGTCGGCGCGGTGCCTTTGATGTACCAGTAAATAGCCCTGTTCAGATCATCGCGGGTCAGTTTACCGGCTTGCCAGCGAGCAACCACATCAGCCAGCCACTTTGCAGACTGCTCGACGGTTATCGGGTAGCCGTTGGCATTGTATGTTCCATTGCCGTCCACTACGTATAAGTAAGCTGTCCCGTATGGAAGTGAGGCAGAGTTAACAGTAACCGAGATGGAATTGTCCGACCACGCGGAAGGAATTTGCACTTCTCTTCTCCTGCAAGCATTGTAGGTGCTCGCATCACCTATAACGACTCTTGCCCATGAATTGTCAATATAGAAGTTATCAAAATAGTTTGTTACTCCAGACTTAACATAATGGTCCAGATTGGTTGTCGCTTCTCCAATGTACACACGGTCCCAATAGTAAGGCACGCTTCTGGTCAGATAATCCTGGAGGTCGATAATCTTCACCATCGGCTCAGTGCTCCCGAATACGTGGCTATTCCAGATCTCGATTGAGCCGTTGGCTATTCCCTGGTCGGACTGTTCTGCTTGAAACTCGATTTGGAACCACTGATTCTGCTGATAAGGAAGTTGGCCCGTAAAGTAGTGTGAACTTGCTACTCCCCCACTTCCCGTTCCTCGTTGATAGTAATGGGCTGCGTCTTGGGGTCCCCAATTGTATTGGGCGAATTTCATGCCGTCGTCGCTATTGCTTTCTATTCTCCAAAACTTCACTTGATGCCTCTGATAATCAGTCCCGAAGGTGAAGCGTGCCCAAAATGTGACAAAGATTTTCTTAAGCGAATCCACATCGGTTCCCCACTTCAGGTATGCGCTCCTCTGATTGTCGGCGTAATAGTCATCCATGTCGTTTTTCGAACACAAGGTGCTCCCGGGACGATTGTTTGCATTAGTGAACGTTAAATTGTCCTCCCGTATAGAGTTCCCCCATACAGAAGCATTGGTATAAATACCGTCCGCCGTGGGGATTAGCTGGTCCGGGGCTCCGCTCTCAAAATTATCCCACTTTAATGGAGTGGCCCGACTCTTTGCCCCAAAACCGCTGCCGTTAATCACCACTGATTCACCTTCACGGAATGCTCCGGCAGTGCCAGCTATTTGCGGTGCGCAAACCGCTGAGGAGCTGAAGAAAAGAGAGAATGCTGCAACGAAAAAAAATGTGGTTTTGTTCATGCTATATTTACCTCACTGTCACTATGAGTTGTGCTCGGGCCGCCAGCAAAGTCAAAAGATGAAGTTGGCTGCCTCCAGCTACAGATTATAAGTTCCATTCCTAAGCCGAAGTGCAAATTCCATGCCGCTATTTTGATCAAACGTTTCTGGCGCTGTAACCCCTTGCTTACAAGCAGTTCCCCCTTATGATTTCTCCGTGCTCCGCACAATCACGAACGGCCCTCACTGAGATCAAAATAACAGTATTGTAATTCCTCCGTATGTCTGCAAAGGGTGTCTTGGATAACATAACTGTTATTGGAAGCCATGTCAAGAACGCGGGACGAGATGCCGATTGAAGACGGCCTGCCTGATTCGCCCAAAGGTCCCTTACGAACAGCGGCTTGGCCGGAAAAAGGCTTACTGCCGAACTTTTCCACGCATCAAGTGTTTCTCTTAGAACTCAAGGAGGTTACTACAGGGATTCGATCATCTGGGTCAAGAGCGTGAATCGGGTGCGCCACGTGTCCGAAAGCTCTCGTGCTAGGTCGATTGTTTCGCTTTCCAGACGGCGCCTATCGTCAATCGCATGCTCTATTGCTTTGGCAATATCCGGCGCATTGTTTTCGGTAAATGTCACGCCCTTGTGGAAGTAGTCCATGAGATCATTTGTTCTAGAAACGATGAGCGCTCTGCCAAGCGCCACTGCCTCATATGCGCCACAGAGGAGAAAATGTTCGGCCGAGGTGAGCACCATAACTACATCGGCGGAATACAGGAGCGACTGATAGTTTTTCTCGTCAAGAAACCCGGTGAAGATAGCATTCGAAGGGGCGGCATCGCGGATTTGCTTCGGCAATTTCCCGCTGTTTCCCGTGATGTAAATGACTATGGAAGGCGATATCAAGCGAGCCGCCTCTATCACTTCAGTCACGGGCTCATCGCCGCTGTAGGAACAAACAAATACCACATTGGCCCTGCCGGCCAATTCAATTCTCTCCGCAAGCGCCAGATTTGGAAGCTTGTCCTGAAGAACGAAGCCTCGCCCCCCCCAGCTTTCCAGCACATTCTTCAGGAATTCATTGGTCACGATAGTCAAATCTGCTCTCCTTATGGTGTATCTGGAAAGCAGTTGAAAGACTTTCTCCTTCAGCGATGGAAGATGCGCTCTTTCCAGTCTGAAATTCGAATGCCGGTCGACTACCAGGGTATACCCGAGCAATGGCTTCATAAAACAGGCTACCGTCGCAAGAACGATAGAAGGATTCTGAACGATGACCCGCTTTGGTCGAGTGAGGAGCAGCTTGAGAGATGTTCTCAGGGACAGAAGCCAGACCCGAATCAAGTATCTCTGGCTTGAAAGATACTTGTACAAGGGAACACCGAGCGCCGCGGCGAGTTCATTTGTCCGTCTCTGGTTTTCCCATGTAATCCATATGCTCTCGTTGTTTTTCCCCATATCCTCTCGACGAGACCCTATTTGGGGTCTGCAAGCCCGAGACCCCACTCTTCTGTATCTATGTCCTCCAGGTAATGAAAACTTTTTCTCGAACTTCGCCGTGCTAGTCGAACAGGCTCATGTAAAGCTGTTCGTGCTCACGTACTGTGTGGGAAATGTCGAAGCGCTTGAGGGCGTGTTGCACCCCATTGACGCGGAAGCGGTTACCCATCTCAACATCATTAAGGAGGGTTGTCATTGCATGTGCTAGCCTCTCTGGGTTGTGCGGGCCTACCAGGATCCCTGTCTCCCGGTCATTAATGACTTCCGGGACCCCCCCCACTCGTGTTGCGACAACGGGCACCCCTGAACTTAACGCCTCAATCAGACTCATGGGCAATCCTTCATAGAAAGATGCATTGACATAAAGCTGAGAAGCCGCCAGATACGGGTGCACATCGTTCTTGAACCCGAGAAAGCGCACGTGTCTCTGAATGCCCAGACGCTCGGCCTGTGCTTTCAACTTTTCCTCCATGGGACCGGTTCCGATAATCACAAGGCAAACATCCGGCATTGTTTTCAGGACAAGAGAGAACGCGGTCAGCAGTACGTCAAGCCCCTTTTCTTCGCTCAGTCTTCCGATTGTAGTGATAATTTTTGCGGAACCATTGCACCCGATTTCGTTTCGAATCTTCATCGGATCGATGAAACTCGTTTGTGACATCTTGATGCCGTTTCGTATCACCACGAGGAGGTCTCGTTTGATTCGCGTATGCTCGCACAAGTGCTCGCGAACCGCCTCGGATACGCATATGGTCTTGTTGTTGCAGATATTCATACTTGAGATTTCGGCGAAAGTCTTAAGCTTGTCGATGAGGCCCTCACCGCGCAGATACGGGTAAGGGCTGTGAACTGTGGAGACAATCTTCATCCTCGCACCGGTGCGAAACAACCTTCCCCATACACCGGGTTGAAACGAATGGGTATGAATGATGTTCGGGGATAATTCGCGGATTGTCCGTCGATACCTCGGCAATCCTTTCCAACGATTCTTGTCAAACTCCAGACAAACTACCTGGTTGCAGAGATTGCTGAAGGAACGCAATTCGTCCGGGTCACCTATGAAAAAGAGCACGGAATACTGGAACATTGAGTTTGACCGACAATCCAAGAAATGTTTCAAGAAGCTCGTTATGCCACTCTTGGGCCAGTGCACTACGTGGAGCACCCGAATTGTGCCGCCTTGCGGGCATTGAGACGGGGCATTCGTCATTCGGCAACCTTCGAGATGACCGACTTGAACTTGCCGTTGCTGTCCTTGGGAATTTCGTCCACAAGCTCTAATTCGACTTTCATTTCGTTTCCGGTCCGCTTTCGAACTTCGTATAACAATTCCTCCCTGTTTGTTGCGTTGAAGTCCGCATCAGCGACCAATTTAAGGAGGAGGCAATCTCGTGAGGTTTGAATAATCTGCGTTTCATATATGCCGCTCATGCCTTTGAACACAGGATCCAGTCGGCCGAGCGGCCGTCCATCAGGCGTGATAAGAATATCATCGGTGCGTCCAATAATCTGTCGCACGACCGGAAAGTTTCTTCCACAGCGGCAGCGTTCTGAATCGAGGACAAGTCTATCTCCGAGCCTGTAGCGTATGACGGGCATGGCATAGTTGACAAAGCCCGTGCAAACAGCCTCCCCTTCCTCGCCGTTCTGCACCGGTTTGCCGCTCTCGTCCACGACTTCAACTATGCCGTGCTCAGGATGCACGTGATACGTACCTTCCTCGCACTGAGAAACGAACAGGGCCATTTCGGTGCAGCCATATTGGTCCACCACGCTTCGACCGAAGGCCTCTCCGATGATGGCTCTCTGGTGTTCAAGCAAAGTCTCGGCTGTCGTGAACACGGCTTTGGGCCGCACGCCCCCAAGGTTATTCTTCTTCATATACTTGGCGAGAATGAACAGACTTGACGGATACCCAATTATCTCTTCGGGCTGAACCTCGACGAGTTTTTCGTAATAATGCTTCAGATTGGCCTCGGACATATGGTATGACGAAAAAAGATAATTCCTCTGAAAGATATCGTATCGCCAGAACGGTGGTCGTGTTTGCTCAGGCGAGACCGCGATTCTCCCGAAGAAAGTCGCTCGTCTCATTCCTGGTTGAATCCCAAACCAGCCCCTCAGCCTTTGCCAGAATGCATAGTGGTGTCGGCGTGAATCTGTATCACAATAAACCGTCAATGGTTTGCCGCTGGTTCCGCTTGTGCTGAGCTTGAATGCTTTTCCTCTGAGCGCCGACATCTTTGACCGAAAGTCGTTCGTGTTCGAGCGGAATTGTTCCTTAGTCACAATCGGTAATTTCTGGAGGTCAACAGCCGTGCTGAACTGCCGAGCAGTCCAGCCGTTTCTCTGCTGAAGTTCATGGTAAAAGGGTACATTGTCAAAGGCATGGGTTAAGAGTTTTTGCAGCTCAAAAGATTGAAGTTCCGCGATTTTGTCTTCCGAATAGGATTGGCTGTCGCGCAACCCATGACAGTAATCCCGAAACCTGCCTCCGTAGCGCTCGCGGCGCAAATGAAAACCGTAGATTGATACCATACAATTCTGGAGGAAAAAAGGACTTCGGAAGTACACCTTCTCTGCGACGCGATTCACTTTCCTTCCCTCTTGAGTGAATACTTCAGCGAACCTGAGACAGCGTATCTGCGAGTACTTGCTCTACGGCCGAGAGCCAGAAAGTCTCAGCAAGACGAAATCCGAAGAGTTGTAGATCACTCTGCGACCGATCTTAGCGTCTTCGCTGAGGAGGCTGTTGTTGTGTCTTCCCTTGTTTATGAGCACGTATTTCGCACCATATTTCTTGATGATTTCAACTCGTTCTTCAAGACTTGCATCATCTTCAAAAAATCTCGAAAGGTCATTCCTTCTCTGTTCAATATCCGGGACAAAATACGTGGGATGCAGTGTTGCGATGATCTTCCCCCCAAAAGTCGGAACAAACCAACTTGTGTTTATGTCACTGCACACGACATCATATTGCCCAACATGAGATTCCAGAAACTGCATAGTGCGGGTGTCGCTCTTCCTCCCGGGAACGAGCCTCGATAAGGCGGAGACATTATTTGCAATGAGAAGAACTGTCAAAACTGCCGAAACCAACGCTGCCGTTACCTTGATGCCGAGGCTGCCGCTTGTGATTGCCCTTTGCGCCAAAAGCTGAGAGACAAACACTGCCGTTCCCGCTTGCAACACTATCATCACAAAGGAAATGACTCGCCCCAATGAGGCCGGATGCCGAATGACCCAGCCAAGCGCATAGATGAAGAGCAAAGCCACGAACATCAGACACAGAGAATCACGGCGGTTCTTTTTGAATCTTGCCCACAACACCGGAAGCCCAATCCAAGCCGGGAAGGTTCTTTCGACAATATGCTGGTATAGTCCATAATTCAGCGTCCCGTATCTCGATATCTCGATAGCTTGGTTTTCCGTGGCAATCAGGTCTAGTAAGGGATAGTACGGCCAGAAGAATCCGATAATGAGCGAAATTGCCGGGATTGCAAGAACACAGAAAAAGACACCAGCACGCTCTTTGCAGAACCGGCTGACGGCGAGCGCATATAATCCCACCCACAGGAAGATTGCTGTAGTCGGGTGTGTCAGCAATACAATGGCGCTGCACGCGGCAATTGCGGAAAACCAAAGAATGCTCGGTGTTTTGAAGAAGCTCGCTGCCATCCACAACGACAGCAAGCCCAATGACATGGCAAACGTCGAAGGATACGACAAGGTATACGTCAGAGCAGTGAAGTGGAAGAATCCGCTCCAATCCCATGGATGCCAGCCCCACATGAATAACAACAACAGGAGGAAAACCGTGGGTACCTTAGGATTGTCAGAAAGAGTGAGAGCGAAAAGTCTAATCGCAATGAGCAGGAGGATAACATTCAGTAAAGCGAAAATCGAGAGACTGGTTATCGCGTGTAACCCGGTCAATCGTGAGAACAGACCGACGAGAACGAGGTAGGGGGAGAAAAAAACATGGGGCGCATCAACCAAGAGCTGGGGATGCCGAGGGTTAGATGGATGCGTTGCAAGCTCACGGACGCAGGCGGAATGTTCCCAGAAATCGGTGCCTCGAACACTGTTTAGCGTATTCGAAAGCATCAGCAGGAAGAAAACAGTCGCAAGGACCAGATAGTGCTTTTCGATAATCAGCCTTGTGAATCGCTTCAAAAGCGAATTTTGTTGGAGATACATGCCGAGAACGATGCCTTTTTCTGAGCAATCTGATATTTCTTATCGAAGAGGCAGAAAAAAACGCTGCTAGTTCATCTCACGTAATCTAGTGGTCGTAGGTCTCCCTGATGTTGATTCGCTATTTGACCACCTTCACGACCACAATCCGCGAGTATTTCGCGAGTGAAGAGACATGCGCCAACAGGAAGGCGTCGATTCGCCGCACGACCGGCCTTAGTCTTTGCAACAACTTGTTGCCTGTTGTCTCGAAGACATTAAAGAGTCCGGACCATTGCACACTCTGTCTGGAAAAGGGCGATACAAATGTCGATACATCACGTTCAGTCAATGGGCGTTCATGGCTCGTGTGCTTGTTGGGAGTAAGTGCGCGGTAAATCCTCATCAACGGGTGATAGGCGTAATCCTCGATGATGAGCGCCTTGCCCCCTGGCTTCAAGACTCTGTGAATCTGCTTGGCTGTTGCCGCTATGTCGCAGTGGTGCAGGGCCATATGCATAAAGACGAAGTCGAAGAAATTATCCTCATACGTCATCTCTTCGCAAATCATTGTGTCGTACGTTATGTTCACGCCGGCGGCTCTCGCGTAGCGTTGGGCGAGCTCAATCATCTTCGGCGATATATCGCATGCCCACACGTGCGCGCCGCTCTTTGCGAAGCGAAGAGAAATCCATCCATTTCCGCAGCCTAATTCCAGCACTCGTTTGCTGCGGAGGCTCCTAAAGAAAGCCGGTACCGAACGTAAATAGTCTATCTTTCCACATAAGTCCTCGAATGAATCTATGTTGGAAAGTTTCAGGTCGCCGGGGACATTCGCAAGCGTTTTCTCCGCGGCTATGTCAGAGAATTCCCTTTCATCTGCATATCTAGCGTTCGATTTCACTGGAGGTCCTCGTCTTGTGACCCGGAGAGGGCATGGCAATTTCTTGTCTCGGAACGCCTATCGTTCTTCGTTCCGTGTCACTCTTCCGCGAAACGCGGTGAAACACTTCGATATATTGTTCGGCCATAGTGGAAATCATGAACCTTTCGCAAATCTTTCGGCGAGCGTTCTCGGCCAGGTGAGTCCTCTCAGCATCGTTTTGGTATAGGTATCTTATCGCTTCGGCGAGCCTATCCACATTGCCCGGCTCGACGAGCAAGGCATCTACCTTGTCTTGAAGCACTTCCCTGAGCCCACCGACGTTGGATGCTATGACAGGCCTCCGCAAATACATGCCTTCGAGCAGGGTATACGGCAGGCCTTCGTACAGGGAAGGCATCGCAAGAACGTCAAAGGCGCGCATGTAATCGTGAATATTCTCTCTGAACCCCAGAAACTTCACTCTGCCAGTCAATTGTTCTTGGCGAGAATATCGCTCAAGTTCACTCCTCAGTGCGCCCTCGCCGATTACATTCACGGCAATTCTCGGAAGGTCGGATAGGCGCGTGAGTGCAGCGAGCAGAGACCGATGCCCTTTGACCTCGTCCAGTCTGCCCACAATTCCAATGTTGAATGCGTTCCGGTCAATGTCGGATGGAAATGGATGAGCATCTGTATGAATAGGAACGATCCCGTTATGGATGACGGAGCTTCTTCCCGCTTTGCCGTTTCTCAACATGCATGACTTGAGGTCATGGGTAACATAGACCACGTGGTCCACGCAGGTGTGGGTAACGGTTCTGTCCGCGAGGAGGTTGAAGCGCATGCGGAGATGCCCGACGCTGTAAGGGTTGCCGGGCTCTAACCGTCCATGTTCAGTCTTCACGGTCCCGATGCCGCAAAGTTTCGCTGCTGCCGTTGCGAGAATTGTCGCCTTGTATCCGCTCGTATGAACTACATCAATCTCCCTCGTCTTGAACAGATGCACAAGCTTTCTGATGACTAATACGTCGTATTTCCATCGGGGCTGGATGACGACGGTTTCGACGCCTGCTTCTCGAAGAGTTCTTGAATGCGTTCCTTCTTCAAACAGGACCACCAGCGGCCTGACATCGGTTTCATCACGCAGATACGTAGCGAGCGTGTGTACGAATCGCTCGACTCCTCCGTATATCTCACCGGGCGCGCACAGCGCGACATTCATTCGATGGGCCATCTTTCTGTCACTCTGCTTCTAGAGTCCCTTATGTCGTGAGGAAACAAGGGACGCAGACCTCCGCGCAATCCACTTAAATGGATACGTATAGTCATCTCGCCAGTTGCAGTACAATCGTGTGAGCGGGTGGAAGTAATCATAGTCCGGGTTGATCGGAAACTCGAGCAGATGGGGAGCCATTCGCCTCACGAGGTCAATCTGGTGCTCGCCTTTGATTCTCTTTTCCTGTGGCACGCATAATGATAATGCATGAGCTCTGGCTGAGTTCATTGGATGAATCAGGTCCACCGGAATGAGGTCCATTGACAGCTCGCGTGCGCTCTGCCAGCCGCCCAAGCGCTGCTCGATATAGAATCTGTCCCGCCAGTCCAATTCAGGATGCGGAGTGTGCTCCGTCCATTCAATCCATTCTGCCATCGCCGCCATCAATGATGAATTGGGAGCCTCGTGCCATCCGCGCGCGATTTGTGCCCCATCTGGCACGTTCGAGTCGCCCAATTTGTGCCAGAAATAACACCGCCCGACCTCGAAGCAAAGTCCTCCGACGATTAGGTCTCCCTCTTGCGCGAAATCCCACTGCCGTCTCGCGAAGAAATGGCGCTGGACATCCACCACCTCATGGCCTGTGTGGGCGTCGAACAGAGCGGTGCGGCGAGCGTCAAAACGTTTCTGTCCAACCCACACATGTTCGAGCCCGGCGGCAGCGGAGAGCCGGCTGGGAAGTATCCGGTCAGCCAGAGATATCGACCTGAATTTCTCCTCGTTGGCAACTGGCACCGACCTGTAATCTTGCGTGAAGGTCCGCACTTGAATACCTGATTTGACGACGGCGGCGAGCAGCACCCGCGAATCGTATCCGGCAGTCAAAGTGAGCCACGCGGATCGCCCCGCCCGGGGCATACGCCGAAGGAACGTCACAAGCCCTGTCTCCAATTTCTCAAGGACATTCTCATAGGAAATCGTCGGGTCCGTATGAGGGAAGAGCCGTCGTTCTCGGACAGTTCCATCTGCGAGCCGCAGGACTTGACTCAGAAGAAGCCGCCTGACAGCCGCGTAACGCGCCCTTGGCGGAGGGAACCATTCGACTCCGATTCGATAGCTCAACTGGCGCGGGTCACGCGTGCCAACTTGCTCGCCCGCAAGCTCAGCCAGCAACGCGGGACTGCTCGAGACCCAAGGAGTCCTGCTCTGCGTCGGGTTCACTCCTGTCAGATACCAACAGCCGATGAAGCCGCTTGCATCCAAATGGACCTCACCATTCCCGATGAGCATCCATCGTCCGGACCAATTCTGATATCTCTCAGGCACATCGTCGGTAGCCGTGTGGGCAATCTCTTCCCACGGGTCGGGCCGCTCGGGGGCAGTCTGGACGGCGATACCTATCAAATGCCAATCCTTGCCATCGACGTCCGAAACGCTTCTGACCGGAAGCGAGCGACAGTGGGAGAGGTAGCATGACGGGAACAACTCGACCGACTTCCAATCGCCCCGATAGCGGATAGGTTCCGGGCCGATTACGAATTGCCTTCGATGCAGAAGATTTCCGGCAGAATTCGACAAGCCTCTCCTGTGCTCGATCAAAGCGGATTGCCGCTTATGGATAATGCTTCCCCTGACGCCATGCCAAAGGGTCCCTTGTATCAAATCCCGTGGTTACTGGTCAAAACTGGTTGTGGCGCATGAGCGTTACCGCTCGGTTCGAGACACAGAAGTGTTGTCTCTTGCTCAGTAGTGATTCGCAAACTGACAACCGCTATGCCACTGATTACCCACCACACATATGAATAAAGGCTGTGCTGAGCAACCATCCCGATGGTAAGTTGCGTCAGGAGAAATACCATGAAAGCATTCATCAGCATGTAAATATGGCCATCCTCCTTATGCAAGGAAGCAAGGATTGCTCTTGAATGCTTGAGTGTTCTCCAAATCGTGGTGGTGAGAAAAACGAAGGCCGCGAGACCGACAATCCCGGTTTCGGCAAGTATTTGCATGAGGAGATTGTGCGTCTGACCGGTTGTGCCAAATTCCTTGTCCTCGTGACTGATGCGCCAGAAACTATCTATCCCGCAGCCGAATATGGGATGTTCCAGAAACACGTTCCATGCGTCTCTCACCAATGCCCACCGGCCCCCAATGGAAGTCGGTTGCCTTGCATCTGCCTGAACAACGGTCGTTACTTCCTTGAGCGAGCGGAACCTCTCTCTGTACACGCTTGGGACGAACGTGTTCAGAACCGTCACGAGCAGGAAACATGCTATGACAAACCTCAGTTTCTTCTTGCTATACAGGAAAAAATACACCACGAGAATGATAAGGCCGAGATAGGCCGAACGCGAGCCGGTCAACATGATTACTCTTAGACAGACGAGCCCGAAGCTCACCAGGAAGGCTTTGATAATGACCGACCGATAGTGCCAGAACAGATAGTATATCAACACCAACGTGGTTACCGCATGGATGCCGAGCCCGTTCGGGTGGGCAAATTGACCCACTCCATAAAGCCTAAGTATTCCTCCCTCGCCCGGTTTAAAGTTCTGCCCTTGAAGAGAAAGAAGAAACGGCTCACCGATCAGAATGAGCATGCAAAACACGTACACCCAGATGAATTTCTCCAACTGCTCCTTCGAATCAACGGTGCCAATAATCATGAGGTAAATGCAGAACGATTTAAGAAGCTCGATGAACACGGGATACGCATCGGTAACGGTGTGTGTTTGCATTGCTCCGATGAAGGATAAGCACAGTGCGCCACCAAAAACCATGGCGGCCCGGTTCATTCTCTCGTTCGCGAAGACTAAGTGGGATCTCAAGAAGACCAATGCAACGAGTATCGCCGCACCCAAGACAAATTCAAACCTGATCACTCCGAGGGCAGGAATTCGACCACCCGGCTGAGAATAAAAGACCACCATATAAAAACATGTTAGAAAGAAGAGCATTTTCTCTCAGAACACCTCTTGTTGATGGGGGTCGTGTCGCCGGTAGATGGCCCGCTATGCAACCAACGAATTCGCCGTTGCCAGCAACCCCTATTACTCTTGTTCAACTTGATTCCTCGCCTCGTCGAGGATTCCAGACCACAAGCCTCTGGCCCATGAGAAACTTGAGAAAAGCAACGGCCGAAGCAAGGTTAATAAGACAGAAGTAGAAGGGATAACGGAACCCCCTTTGAACACGATTTGAGCGATTCTGCCAGAGACCAACAAGCGCAAGCCCGTACCCAAGCCCTTGAAGGCCCGCGAACGCAAGAGACCACGGCTCTTGTATTGCTATGCTGCAGAACAGGATGGCAACCATAATGTAGCCGACCAAATACCTCAACACCTTGTGACTAAGAAGCTGAAGCGAGTAGAATCCAAAGCGGAACGGATTGAATAGCGCCTTCTTATGCCACAACGCATGGAATGCTCTAAGGGCCACACGAATGCGCATCCGGTATTCTTCATCAGTTCGCGTCAACGATTCTTCGTTAAGAATGGCGCTTGGCTCATACACAACCCGGCGCCGTTTTTCCACTACACAGAGGGGAAGCACAAGGTCCGGGAGCAGCGATGGATGCATCGGTTCATAGAGCGTTCTGCGGACGGCGTCTATTCCCCCGTCGACACCCACAATAGAACCGATTGCGCTTTCCAGCTCGCGCAGCCGATTCTCGTATCTCATGTAGCGGCTCGACCCGCCAGCCACATGAGAATCCATGGGGGCAGTGTATTCCATTCTGCCGGACACATATCCAACGTCAGGGTCGGCAAAATTAGATACAAGCTCTCTGAGCGCGCTCTTGTCCCACAAAGAGTTGGCATCGGAGAAGGCCAATATCTCTCCCTTTGCCTCCGTGACCGCTCTGTTGAGCGCTGCCGTTTTGCCCTGTCGAGGCTCCTGCCGAATCAAATGAACGCCTGATTGAGCAAGGGTTCGGACAATTTCGTCGGTTCCATCGGTCGAGCCGTCAGACACCACGATGATTTCCATCTGTTCTCTGGGGTAATCCAGCTCCAGCTTGTTTTCTATGGTCTGGCGAATTGCCGCGGCCTCATTATGCGCGGAGATTATTATCGTGACGCACGGATAGTATGCCGCCTTGCGCACAGGCCTTCTTCGCAGCCGGCTTAGCATCCATAGGAGGGCCGGATAGCCGACATAGACGTAGAAAACCGTCGCGACCAGCAGAAGCAGGATGGTCTCAGACGCGCTCATACGAGTCCTTCTTGGTCACACGCCTGGGTTGTTCGGACTTCAGTCACTTGCTCGATTTCTCCGAGACGAGCCGCTCATAGTAGTCCATATGAGCCTTAATCATGGCATCAGAGGAGAATTTCTTGTGCGCTTTTTCTCGTCCGCGCTCGCCCATGCTCTTGGCCACAGCCGGCGATCTTAGCAGCGCTACCAACTTCTCGGACAGTGAAACGGGGTCGCCGGGAAAGAAGCGGCAACCCTCAACACCGTCCTCGATAAGCTCGCGATTTCCGGGAACATCCGAAACGATTGCCGGAACGCCCGCCATCATGTATTCGATGACCGCATTCGAGAGGCCTTCAGAGTCGGAGCTGTTCACCCCAATGTCGAATGCCTTCAAGAGACGGGAAACATTTCGGCGCTCGCCTGCGAAGGCTACTGATTGAGTGATGCCTAACATCTTGCATCGTTCTTCGAGCGTTTCTCTCATATGGCCTTTGCCAATTACTACAAACCGTGCCGACGGAACTTCTCTAAGCACGAATGGGATCGCATCAATGAAGACGTCGAGTCGCTTGACGTCCCGATTGAGGTTTGACACCATGCCCACAATCGGAGTTGCGCCGTCAATACCGAGTTCGTGTCTTGCTTCAGCGGATGACATCGATCCGTTGAAGGAAGTTGGGTCAAAGCCGTTATAGATTGTGTCAATCCGGTCGAGCGGTAGGGCTTCCCGCTGAGCCGTGCTCTGTCTCACGCTTTCTGAGTTAGTGAGTATGCGATCAGCCAAACGCCCCACAGTGTGCATCAGTCGGCGCCGCAACGGTGTCAGCCAAAATCCCGTGTCACGCCGGCAAGAGATGGTAACTGGAACGCGAGCGAGTCGCGCCGCGAGCACGCCCATCAGGTTCGCATCGAAAAAAAACGCTTGAACGATTTCGATTCGCTCACGCTTGAGCAGACGGGCGATGCGAAGCACGTTCCAGAATGCTTTTGGAGAGAGCAATTTTGTGGTCGGGAACAAGAATGTCTTGCCGCGGATTTCATGGCAAACTTCGTATGGATGAATCGTTATGAGATATGGGGCGAATCGACTGCGGTCGAGGCCGTTTATGAGGGTGGCCAACTGGCGTTCCGTGCCTCCAATGCCGAGTTGGTCAATGACGAAGGCAATCCGAACGGGCTCACGCCGAATGGGATCTGTAGCACCTGCACTCATTTCACGAGCATCTCCACCACAGTTCGAAGGGAGTCTGAGCCCAGTCGTTTCATCTGAACGACGCTTCTTCCAAACCACGGATATTCGACGGTCATACACCTTGTTCCGAATTGACGTTTGGCAAATGCCTTCAGGCCTGTTGGGCTTTCGGCAAAAAACTTCTTCCTCGTGCCATACGTCCACTCGCGGTCATTGTGGCCCCGCCGCCCCATGTTTTCGACAAACTGCCGCATCCATCGAGGTTTTTCATAGTACAGTCCATTCCGGGACGGAATCATCCAGTTATGAAGATCCAGAATGAAATGTGGCTGAATTCTCTCGACCAACGAGAACAACGACGCAACCAAGGGGTCGTTCCTGTTTTCGCTTCTTGCGATGTCCTCGCCGCCGGTTCTTGAAAGCTTACACAGACCATTGGATACGCCATCAGGGGAGAGCATCGGAAGAACAAACACGTGCGCAGACTGCAGGTATTCTGCGCGACCATCGAGAATATCATCAAGGATTCCCTCGATACAGTATGAGCCGCCAGTCTCGTACGGGTGCGCTCTTGCAGTCACCATAATCTTGGGCACGCGCTCTTGGTTGCGGGTGGCAAGGAGCCAGATTTCTCTTCCCTCGAGAGTTTGCGTAACCATCTCCGTCGCGACGGAGCGTGAGTCCCCCCCGCGCCGGATGAGTCGAAGGTAATCATCATAGTCATACTTCGGGTTCAGTGTCAGATATGTTTCGCCTGGCGGAACATCGAGCTCGAAGTGGGCGACATCGCCATCGGCGGTCCCGTCGTGGCACGTCCAATCGTCGCCATTCCTCCCGGCGAAAATGCGCGTGCGATACGCGATGTACCGCACATCCCCCCAATGAATCTGGAGCTTCACGCGCCGTGATGCCTCCGTACCGTTTGCGATGACCTTCACGTCGAGCCGAAATTTGTAGCAAGCGTCCTCGTCCTCGCTGAAAGGATAGATGGCGAAGGAACCGTTGCCAAGCGGGACGATAGACTGCAGGTCCTGCGGATTGCCTCCTTGAAATGCGCCTGTTATATCCATAGCCGACTTTATCGGATTTTCAATGCGGAGATATGGAGCCTGCCGTCTGGCCCATTTCACAGATGCAGAACCTCGATTTGCCCGACTTCTCCAAAGGGATGGAACTCACAAATTCATGCTCAACATTCACATCGGTCTTGAAGTAAGCGCGCAGGGCAGCATTCAGCGTGGTGAGGGTATTTTCGGAGAAAGCTTTGCCCTTGACGATTCGAATCGTGAAAAGCTCAAAGTCTCGTTGGACTATTTGCATTTGCTCTATGCCCCGGCAGTCTTTGATGATTCGGTTTGTCAGGGCAACTCCCGGCACACAACCGCCCGACCGCGTAAGAAACGTGTCCACAAGGCGTCCCGACACATGTTCCAAAATCGGGAGCGCCGAGCCACACGAACACAGGCGCTTCGAAATCACACCCACGTCTCCGATCTCGTACCGAATCAGCGGCATCGCCTCGTTTCTTAAGTCGGTGACCACAAGGGTTCCTTCCGAATCGTACACCTGCTTTCCGCCGGATATGACTTCAACGAACAGGTGATGGGCGTTGATGTGGAGCCCGTTGTGCAGCCGGCACTCGCTCGCCATATGGCCGAGCTCGCGCGAGCCGTACCAGTCGAACACCTTGCACTGAAAAACGGACTCAATCATCTCCCTCTGATAGTCATACATCGGTTCGGCGGCGACGGTGATGGTTTTGGGCCTGTAGGACAGGTTGTGCTCGGCCATGAACTTTGCGAACAGATACAAAGGTGTCGGATAAGCCTGGATGACAGCAGGTTTATATGTCTGCAGTTGCTCGTAATACTCAGCCATAATCGGGTCATCGAGGTATGAGGTCGGCATCCAGCGGATGCGGGAGGTCAAGAAATTCCTCACCTTTGACTTCACGGCGTGAATGCCGTCCAGTTTCGGAAAGTCCTGCGCCGCTCCCCAGAACAACACAGCCTTGTCGCCAAGCTCATATCCAAACCACTTGTTGAATGCGATGGTGGCGGCAAGCCTCAAGTCCATGCATTCAGGACTCAAGTATATGGTTATGGGGGAGGAAATCGTGCCGCCTGTTCCCGACTCCACAAGCGTATTCTGGACGACACCATCCGCCAGCAATTCCCCGCCATGGACGCGGATGTCTTGTCTGGTCAGGGTGGGGAGCTTCACCATATCCATTGGGGCGTGAATGTCATCGGGTGATATACCTGCTTGCCGGTATGCTCTCCGATAGTACGGCACATTCTCGTAGGCGTGCTCGAGCATGTTCTTCAGGTTTCGCCACTGCTCGGTTTCCAACGTGTCCCGGCTGAGGGCATTGAACATCTCAATGTCTCGGACATGTCGCAGCCGATGGTTTCGTTCCTTCAAATCGTACAGGGGTATGAAGACGCTTCGATTCAGAAGGGCGTGAATATCCGTCATCGTCTCTCTCTTGAGCGCTTTCGGGTTTGAAAAGCTGTGAAGGCCATCTTCGAGCTTAATCAGATTGACAGTGGGGCGAGACCGGTTCTGCGACCCGAGTCAGTCTCGCTTTCAGACCGCGCAACGACGTGATGAATTCGGCTGGAAGAAAAGTCAGCATTGCGTGCAAGAGCGCGTCCGCGCCGATATGGTCAAAACGAATCGCTCTTCCGTACCAGGACCGCGCTTCGTTGAGGTCAAGGCTATCCCAGTAGCAGTCGCCGACTTTCAAACAGGAGAACGCCAGCAGGCGGCGTATCCTCTTTCTTTGTCCCGAGGTCAAGGCCGTCCCGTCATCGAGGATTTTCTTGAATGCGAGGGTGCGATAGTAAAAACGACGATAGTGGTTCTTGGACACGTTTCCGGGATGCAAACGCCGTTCGACAAGTTTCTCCTTCATTATTCCCATCCGGCAGCGCAAGTTCAACCTCATGAAGAAATCGATATCCTGAAAGTTGAGCAGTTTTTCATCGAAGCGCGCACCGTTCTCTATGCAGGTCCGCCTGATCATTACCGTTGAGGTCAGAGGGAAAGCGGTTTCCGCAATTGTGTTAAATACGAAACCGTCGGATGGAACCTCGCCGAACTGTGCGAAGAAGGACTCAGAGACCGTGCCTTCGGAGGTGAATTCCCTCGCGTCCGAGCACAGAATGCCAATGTCGGGGTGGGCTCTCAAATAGTCCACCTGGAGTTGGATCTTTTCGGGTCGCCACTTATCATCAGCGTCAAGAAACGCAATAAGCTCGCCTCTGGAATGCTCCATCCCCCTGTTTCGCGCTGCTGACGAACCTCGGCGCCGTTGGCGGATATAGATGACGTTATCAAGATACTTCCCCAATCTGGCTTGGGTGTCATCGGTGGAACCGTCGTCGACGACGATGACCTCCCTGTGCGGATACGATTGCGCCAGAGCGCTTTCCACCGCCTCGACAAGGTTTTCCGCGCGATTATACGTCGGAATAATCGCAGAGACCAACGGCTGTCGTGTCAACCCATATTCATGAAACATCGCTGTCATTGCGTCGTCCAATGTTACAGATGCTGAAGCGGTACTTTCCGGATACCTCTTTCGGTATGTCGCTGACGAATTCAATCTCGAGTTCAACCTCATGGCCGAAAAATTCGGCGACCTTGCGTTTTAGAAAGGAAATGGAATCATCCGTGAATTCCACTCCCTTGACAATTTTGATATGCAGCGCATATGGCACGTTCTGGACTATCTGCGCTTGCCGGACGCCCGGAGTATTCGCTATGAGATAGATGGTCAGAGATGCTCCTGACACGCGGCGGCCATCAGGAGCGACGAGGAAATCAGTGACTCTCCCTCCCACCATCTCCATGAGTGGAAGTCCCCGGCCGCACGAGCAGGTCCGGTCGCTCGGGATACCGATGTCCTCAATCCGGTATCGAATGAGGGGCATGCCGAAGTTGAGAAGGTCGGTTATAACAACATCACCCTCTTCCCCGGACCCCGCAGGACGCCCATTGCGAACAAACTCTACGAATACGCATTCCGCGCTTATGTGCATGCCGGCATGCGCTTCGCATTCACTCGCAATCACGCCGACCTCTCTGCACCCATATCGGTCGAAGACTTCACAGCCGAAGGCTTCTGCAATGGTTTCCCTTTCTCCATTGTGGAGCATTTCCGCAGACGTGATGACGGACTTCACCCGAATGTCCCGGATGTTGTTCTCGAGCAGAAAGGAGGCAAAGAGAGCGCCTGAGTTCGCATACGTGAGGATGGCCTCAGGCTTGAATTTGCGAAGTTTCCGGGCAAACTCGTGCATTCGCTCTTCGGTAATGGATGAAGAGTCAAGAATCAGCTTTCTTTCAAGCACCATGTTCCTGATGTGCCATTTCAATTCCTGCGTTGCGGAGAAGTCGTGGCGGTTCCCCCATATCACGGCGAGCTTGTCACCAACTTCGTATCCCGCCCAGCGATCATGCCTCATCGCGGACGCTTTCAAATAATCCATCCTCCTCCTGTCGCGGTAATAGTGAAGCGGCTTGCCCGTAGACCCGCCTGTCTTGTCGGGCAGCAAATCGGATTTCGCGATATTCCGCGCCACGAGGTCATCCTTGTGCACTTGAATGTCCTCCTTGGTCAGCATAGGAATTCTTGCGAGGTCCGCGAAGTCCCGCAAGTCCGCGGGGGAGAACCCAACCGAATCGAGTCTTTCTCTGTAAAATGGACAATTCTCGTATGCATGGCCGACCATGGTCCTCAAGCGATTCAGTTGAAGCCGAGCGATTTCATCCCGGCTGAAATACTGGGACCGCTCAAGTTCCCGCCATAAGGCAATGTGCGTTTCTCCGTCTGTGAACGCCCAGAGCGGGTGAATGATATTCTTGACTATTGGTGCGTACCAGTCCATTCGCTCGTTACGCGCCCTTCCTCGACGCGTGTCCCTCTATTGCCAGAGATATGACTCTTTCAATTCGCTGACTGACCGTGGAATAGTCATACTCCTGCCTGAGAACGTGTGGCACAGAGTACTGATTTCCATTCGACGTGCATCGCTGATATTCTTGCTCGAGGATCGCCGTCACCCTTGCGCTGTCAGGACTTGTGACCACATTTGCCGCGAGACCCAGTCTCCTCATAAGATTGAAGACCTCTCCATCTGTTGGCGCAAACGCTATGACCGGCTTTTCAGCGCCGATATAATCGTACATCTTTGCCGGGATGACATATCGGCTTGCTTCCCGGTATCCGAGGCACAAGAGGAACACGTCGGCGTTCCCGAGGATTTCCGGGAGTTCCTCCCGAGTCTTGTGACCATACGCCCGGACAACGTTTTCAAGCCCGTACTTGTGCGCAGCCCTTTCCACTTCATCCGACCCGCGACCGACAAATGTGACCGAGACCTTGTTCTCGAACTCTACCCCTTTGCTATCCAGCCATTGCCTGAGGCCCTTCAAGAAGTCCGACGGGTTGCGGTCATTGTACAGCGTACCCAAGTGGCAGATTGTAAAGCATCCATTGGCCTTTCGGTCTTTGGGGTAGTGCCCTCCTTCTGGCGAGATTCCATTCGTGATGGCGAATGCCTTCTCCGCACAGGATGGATGCTTTTCGTCCATAAGGGTCTTTGCGGTGGGCGTATTGTAAATAATAAATTTGGAGCACCTTAAGACGAAGCGTTCCAGGAATTCATTAATTCTGTGTGAAAGGGATTTCCACACTCCCGAAGACCCGGGATGCGCATATTCATGGAGCGTCCACAAGTCCCTGAAGTCAGCAACCATGGGTGCATCTATCAGCCATGCCAACACGCTGGCCGGCAACAGTGAGGAGTTGGGTGGCGCTGTGCAAAACACACAATCAATATGGTCCGCGCGAGCGATCCGCCAGCCGCGCGAAACAATGCTTACAGTCCATGTCAGCGAAACCATCAAGTTGATTGCATACAGCAGCAAAGCGTTCAGCGCGCCAAGATACCACCTGAGCATGGAATCCAGCGCCTTTTTACTCGCTTGCTTCGCTTCCAGGGAATCGAGTCGCGAAAGCGTCGTCCTCCGAATTTTCCTGAGCAAGCCGATTGGCCATCTGAACCTTACGCGCTCAATCTGAACCTGCTCAGCAATATCGCGTCCGAAACCCTGATCGTTGAGTTCCTCGTCCCATGGCTCCATCGCAAGAACCGTCACTCTGTATCCCCTACCCAGCAATTCCGCCGAAAGGCGCAGCGGACGGATGGCGCCCACGACGTTGACCGGCCAAAATGCGTAGGCAACGACCAAAACATGCTTGTGGGTTCTGACATTCATTTGTGTATCTTTGCCGTATCGCAACTTCTTACGAGCGGAACATGACCAGATGCTGCACCGTCATGCGATTGGTCATCCCTCGACCCTGCAGCTCTCAGTGGGCCCTGAGCAAGACCCTGGCCCCGATGTTCGTCCACGCCTTTCGCAACACCAAGGCCTCGCTTTCATGGAGGAAACCGGTCGCCCAGAGGATGAGGATATAGAGGAGTGCAAACAGACTTTTAAGGGGTATGTTTAGCCACGGTGTCCCCATATCGACCAGCGTGGAAAGCCAGTACACCAAGAAGGCACACAGGAGTAATTGAGCGATGCGTGTCTTCTCCAGCTTTATCATCTGGAAGCGGATGCCGGCAACGTACGTGGCTGCCACCCGAAAGAGGAAAGAGGCAATGGTTGCAGCGACGGCGCCCCATGCAAGGTAGTGTTTTATGAGGAAGTAATTCAGAATCAAGTTCAGAGCGCTCGTTGCGGCATCAATCCCGGCGATGTGTTTGGTCTTCTTGTGGACGAACAGGGCAATGCTAAAATGGTAATAAAAGCTGAAAATGATGTAGGCAAGAACTACCAGGGGAACAATCTTGTACGCTTCGTAGAACGGAGGCGTAGTGACGATATGGACGACGTCCTTGATGACAACAGAGATTCCCAGGCCGGCAAACGTGAGCACAACCAGAAAATACGTGAATATCTGCGAGAAGGTCTGTTCCGCGTCCTGTTCTTTAAAGGAAGCCATTCGGCGCGGGAACCAGATTTGCAGGAATGGAGACGTCACGAACGTGTGGATGATTGTCCCAAACCTGTAACCCAATGAATATATCCCCGTTGCCTCGAGTGTTCCGAATCCCCTTATGAAGTACCGGTCTGACCTATTCGCGATGGAGCGACCGACATCCGACACAATCAGGGGCGCGCCAAATCTCAACATCTCGTTGCACTTGGAAAACGAAAAGCGAAGCCCCACCTTGACCATCAGCGGCAGAACGAGCACAATCGCGAACATGATGGAACTTATCAGGCTACTCATGAGGATTCCCATTACACCCAATTCGGCAAAGACAACAAAGTAGATATTCAAAGAGAGAGAAACGACCAAGTTGGCAATGGATATAACGAGATAGATTGTGGACCATTCGCGAATCCTGAGGTAATCCATTCCCATGCGCGTGAGCGTCGAGAACCAGACGGTCGCAAAACACACAAGAAAATAGGGCCAGTACTCACGAGAACCCAAAACCACAGAGGAAAGCGCCCCGCAAGCAAATGACAGGAGGAACAGTGAACAGAACCCAAGAATCGCAAAACTTATCACACCAGTGCTTATCACCTCGTTGCGGTCGCGGTCGTCCTCATACTCATAATAGAATCGGAATACCGCCTGCGTTATCCCCACGGCGATGATTGTGCCGATAATGCCGGTCGTAATCAGCAGCAGTTCCAGTACTCCGTAATCCGCGGGAGAAAGGTACCGTGTATAAATCGGCAGCATGAAGAACCCGATGACTTGGCTGATGATGCCACCGAGTCCATAAACAAAAGTATGCCTCAGAATCTTTGTCGCTTCTTGTCTTACGCTCATTTCGCGTTAGCTCGGGAATTCGATCAACAACCGCAAGGGCACGTGCTGCCCAAAACCTGGTCGTACATCTGCATGATGCTCTGTGTAACGTTCTCCTGAGAAAATGTGCTCAGCACGCGCCTACGAGCCTCTCGGGAAGCTAATTCGCGCGAATAAAAGCCGTTAAGGTACTCTGACAACACGGTTCGCAGTTTACCTTCGGTCTTCATATCCACGCATCGCCCTCCGTTCCCGATAACCCATTCCATCACCGGGAACGTATGGCCAACAGCCGGCAGGCCGCATGACATCGCCTCGATAAGAGCGACGGGCAACGCTTCGCGCGGCGAGCACAGAACAAAAATGTCTGCCGCTCGGTATAGGGTCGGCATTTGGTCTCGATCGACGTTGAACAGAATTGTCAGTTTCTCGCCAAGCAGTTCCCGACCGAGCTCTTCGACTTCTACAGACTCTGGATGGCTTGACCCTGCGATGACAAAATGGACATCCTCTGCAACGCTTGCAGACACCATGGACGCTTCCCGGATAAAGTAGTCCATCCTCTTCACGTGCTTGTCAACCATGCCTACCGACAGAACGATGAGACAATCATCGGGCAGCCCCCACGCTTTCCTGGCAGTGACTTTATCTCCGGGCGAGAACGCGTCCGTGTCCACGAAATTCGGAATAACACACCAGTTCGGTTTCTTCGGAATGTGGTCGGTTATCTCCTGCATTCCGTATGGAGAGAGGAAATGCACATACGGGAATCTGTTCACAAATTCCGGCGGCGCCTTCTGCCCATTCCCGAATACGATGGAGCACTTCAGCAATCCCAGCTTGCGGGCACGGTCGAGAAAAAGCGCTAAACTTCCCTGCTGAACGTGAACGATGTCGTATCCGTCGCGCAAATGGGCCAGCAACCGAATACCGTAGCTGAACGATTCGACCGAAGCCTCCGAACCCAAACCGAGCCGCCATCCGCCCACATGATTCAAGACATTCCCGATTCGAGCCAGCCGCGAGGTCCGTCGCACACAGGGCAGTACAACATCATAATCGTTCTTCGCAGGACCGGCGCCACGAAACAGTGTCACGTCCACTCCGCGCTCGTGTAACGCGGCGGCAAGTGACTCCGCCCACGCTTCCATTCCCCGTGCGACGTGCCCCAGTCCTGAAGAGGCGATTGCAACCTTAAAAAAGCCGTTGCGCATCTGCACCTGCCGAATTCGTCACTTGAACCAGATTCGGCTTCAACTCGGTCTTCCTATCGAGGTCGGCCAGACGCAATGCCACCCGCGCCGGAATCCCCATCACAACGGTTCCCTCCGGCACGTCTCTCGCCACCACCGAGTTTGCTGCAACCACCGAATCGTTACCTATCGTCACTCCCCTTTGGATGAACGCGTTCTCGCCGATCCAGACATTATCACCAACGATGACCGGCGCCACTTCGTCCGGAGGCGTAGGAGCTCCAATGCGCCCTCCGCCGGGATGGAGCGGGTGACCGTTATAGTCAAATATCCTCACCCATGGCGCGATGAGGCAACCTTTTCCGATCTTGACGCATTTTGCCGCCCGAAGAGAGGAATTCGCTCCGATTCTCGTACGATCCCCAACTTCTATGGTGCTTTCGGGAAAGATGTGCGTCGTCACCACGAATTCGCATGGGGTATAGAGAATGACGTCTTTGCCTACAATCAATTTGCCCGTGACGCTGCGAAAGACACGAATGGGGTCAGGACCAACCTTGAGCCCCTCTCCGACTTCGGTGCACTGAGAAAGGAATATCTGCTTACGGTACCATGCCTTCATTGCCGATATCAGAGCGATTCGTTCCTCCCGCTCCAGGCGCATCAAGTGTCTCAAGAAACCAGCAAAGGTTCGCTGGCGCCACTCCTCGAGTATTGGACCGCTGGGACCACGTTCGTAGTGCACAGCAGCATTGCTCGCGAGCAGGTTGTCATGCCATTTTCTCAGTTTGTTCAACATATGCTCTTGATAAGTGCGGAAAGTCGCGGTTGCGGTCTCAATTCAGGTAGCCGAGAGCCTTGAGGTTCTCTATGCCGTCTTTGCTCGATACCGTAGCTTCGGGACTTGCCAGCCCTCTTTTTTTCGCCAGCGCTTCCCATGCCTTGACTTCTTCGAATAGCTTGCCGGTTGCTTCGGCGCGGATGGAAGCCACATTTACCAGTTCCGCGGGGTCCTTCCTCAGGTCGTATACTTCCGTTTCACCGACGGATTTGTATATGTACTTGAAGTTGCCTTCATAGACAGCCCTCAAATCGCGGTCAAACCGCGCCCCGTATTGACTCACTCTATCCTGATTCCTCAGCAATTCGGCGATTGGATATGGAGAAAGGCCGCTGAATGGGGGGAGGTTGAGACAGTTCAATATGATATTGGGCACTTCGGCCAGTGAAACCGTTCGCTCCTCGATGCGCCCCGCCCGGTCGGCGTGGGGGAATTTGACCAGCAAAGGAACAAAGATTTCTTGTTCGTAAAGACAGTTCGTGTGCCCCAGGAACATGTGCTCGCCGAGAGATTCTCCATGGTCAGACGTTATCACAATAAGGGTTCCGTCAAACAAATCATTGTCCTTCAGCCAATTCATGAGCCTGCCGAGCTCGGAGTCCAGAAACAGCAACTCTGCATCATATTCATTGCTCAGATGGTTGTACGCCTCTGGGGGAAGACTCCTTTTCCCTCGCATTACCGAAGTTTCCACACCGCGAGCGGGAGGGGATGCTTTCTCCAATCCTTGCGCGAATGCTTCTCGGAACCGCGGAGGCGCTGCATACGGGGCGTGCGCATCCATATAGTTGACGAAAAGGAAAAAGGGAGACCTGGACTGGTCCTTGAGCCAGTCAATGCATTCGTTTGTTACTACCGTTGCATCGCGATAAGGGAGGAATTTGTGCTCGCTTCTGCGACGCATGGCCGGAATATCCCTCACGTCAAACAATGGCTGTAAAGGGATGTACACTCCTCTTGAGTCATCATAGTGATGAAAACCCTGATCGAGTTGAAAGCCCCGCCACAGGTAGGCGCAGTTTGCAGCGATTGCCCCACATGAATACGCCTTGCCGGCCAGGACTTCTGCCAGCGTAGTGGCGGATTCGGATAGTGGAGATGCCGGCATCGTGTGCGGAATTCGATCGGAGTCTTCTCTGCCAATGCCTTGTTTCCCCTGCTGGACAAAGTCTGCGCCGTGTTCCGTGGGCAGCAATCCCGTAAAAAGGGAAGCGTGAGCCGGCAACGTTGTTGAGGACGTCGAGACCGCATGGCGATAGAGCAGGGAGTCGTTAACCAACGCCGAGATATTGGGGGTAGTTTCCCGGGAGTATCCATACGCAGAAAGGTGGTCCGCACGTACGGTGTCGAGCACCACCAGAATCACGGATATGCTCTTCGGGTCCATGCCGGAGCCCTCCGGCAGGGCACGCGTGAGCGGCCGCGACTTGAATCGTGAATATGGAGTGAAAAATCCGTTAAGAAACGAGACAAAAAGCACCACAATCAATATGAGAACGCCGGCGCGCCCTCTCCTGCCGCCAGTTGTTTCTTTTCCATACGACAGATAAACAAGAACGATTGCGCCTGTCCAGCCAGCAATCAGAACTGCATTAGCCACCAAGGAGGCCCTGCTTGCAAAATCCGGCAAATAGAGCTTATTCATAAAGAGACCGCTGATCATACCGAAGGAGAATATCAGCATCATCATCACAAACGGGGTCTCGGTTGACTTCCTCACCGAGAAAAGGCGTCTTTTCCGGGCAATCAGGCCCAATGACACGCACAGCGCCCCCAGCAGAATTGCGGCAAGAACCCTCCTGATCACGGCGCCGTCAAGGCCGGGAAGCAAGGAGCGATAGATTGCCATGAAGCCGGTGACGAATATCAATGCGCTTGCGAAGATGCCGGAAGAAATTTCTTTCCCGCTTTCGAAACGAAGGATAAGGCCAATCAGACCTCCGAGAAAGCCCATGAGAATGATGTCACCTGTTATCAAGTAAACAAGGAAGTGCACTGGCACATTTTCGGACGAGAGCCCGATCCAGAAGGTCTCAGCGGCTGCCAGAGTCATGCCAGCGACAATTCCGAATTTGATTCCTGATGTCATGCCCGCTCTTCCATCAGAAAGCCTTCAGGTTGATATCCCGCATTCTTATTGTCTCTTATACCTATCGTGCGGCTGGGAGGTTTTCGGAGTGCCAATTCTGATTCTGTTCGGGTCTGCTACATCGAAGAGAGCACGGCTCTGTGTCATTCCCTAGCTTCTTGCCGTCGCGGCCACGCGACAGAGATGTCCATCAATACATGGTCGAGCGCTGAATAGGCGGATTGGTTGAGGTGCAGTCCGTCCGGCTGAGCAAAGCTTTCTCTCAGATAGGAGTTAGTTTCACTGATGCTTAAGGTTCCAGCCAAGTCGAGTATCTCAACGTGGTTCTCGACTCCGAGCGTTCGAACAAAACTGTTAAACTCATCTATCGCTGCCTGCTTGCCCGGATTCGCCCGGTCATTTTCTTTAGTGACAGGACAACAGGTTGCCACCACCGGTGTGATGCCTTCTGCCTTGAGCATTTCCACCCAGCCGGGGAGCCTCTCAATGATTTTCCCACGCTCTTTTGGGAAGTATGCCGCGCACTCTTTGATGATGACTATGTCCGGCCTAATCTGAGATTTCACAATCCGGTCGATTACGTCGGTCTTGTCATACCCATATTTGCCTCGGTAGCCGAAGACAAGCCCGTCAGCCTTCAACCGCTTCGGGAGCGAGGGCAAATCCCACGCCTTGCCAACTGATGCTCCCACAAGAAGGACATAGGTGGGCGCCGGCTCCTGCGTCACGATTTCCGTCTGAAAAGCCTTGTAAATGAATCTTCCCGGCAAATCCATCCGTCGTATGCGGATAGTATATGTTTGGTTGTCTTCAAGGCCGCCAACCACGCATTGATTGAGCGAATGATTCATTACCATGCTAGTTTCGGCGTCAGGGCCTTCTCTGCGCCAGGATACGAGCAGGTCGCGCTCATTCCACGTTGTAGTGTTCGTGATCCCGATACCACCTTCGACCGGGACAATGTCAAATTCGTATGGTAATTCTTTTCTCAAATAGCCGTTCCCTGCCGTTCCTGCGACAATCAATATCCCTACAAAGCATAAAGCCGCAAGAAGACTTCTTTTGCTCACCAGGGTTCTTTCTTCGATCCAGTCACTTCAGCGGAGTTGCGGCTGTTCAATACCCAAACGCTTTTTCACCAGGTGCACCATTTCGCCGTCTTCCGGCTCGGACAGACGGGCAAGTGCGTCGTGACGGTCGAGTGTACCTTGTCTGACGAGCTCCGCGAGCTCAAAGGCGTAGGGGTTATAGCCGAATTGTTTTCGATGCACCGTATTCGCGAAGGAATTCAAGAGGCAGTTGGTGGAATTCGGGTCGGTGTCTTCCGGCTTTTTCCAGCCCAACTGCTCGATTCGAGCGTGGATTCTGGCTTCGTCATACTCGAGAAATGCGAGCGGATTTATGTTATAGGGGAATCTTTCGGGTCTCGCGAAGTGTTCCTCCTGAAGGAAATACGGCAGGATTTCGCCTCCCGCTATCTCTTCAAGCGGCTTTCGGACTGTTTCCTGCATTTTCCGGATCATTTCAGGATTGTTCTTGAACACGGATGATGTCACCGGCGCCTGTCCCGGCGACCATCCGAACACCACAAAGGGAATATTCTTTTCGACCGCAATCTGCAAGCATATGAACTTAACCATCGCCATGCATGCGGTACAAATCGTGCTCGCACGTTCGAGGGTCTTGGGCGGAAATATCTGCCGTTCCGCACATGCCGCGAACACCTTCTTCAAAACGTCGAATCGTGGCTTCACAAACAAATGGGCGACTCCCACCGCTTCGGCCACGCGCCGAATGTTCTCGATTGCTGTCGGCGAGACAAAGCCGTTATCCACGGTGACGGCGAGAACGCGCGCGCCATACTCCCGCGCCAAGAGATCGAGGGTGTAGGTGCTATCCTTGCCGCCGCTATAGGACATGAGGCAATCGTAAGCGCCGCTCGCTTGGCGCTCGGCCCACAGTCGCTCGAATTTTTCCCGATATTGTGTCTTCCGGGAGGCGGTGTATTCTGCCTGCTTGTGGGCACGGCAGTGATTGCATACGCCGTTCTCGTCAAATTCAATCCCGGGAAATGTCTCCGGCAGCACGCATTTGGTGCAGACGCGCATCAGTTGCCTCCGTTGGTGTTACTGTAAGCGGGAGCCACCTTATGCTCCCATGAGGCGGGCAGGCTGTCCGGGCATTTCCGCCTTCTTCTTCTCGACATATACAACCAGGTTATCGACTGAATCGAAGTTTTCGGGCACTACTTCTTCATCGGCCACGCTGAAGCCATATGTCTCCTCGAGGAACGCGACCACTTCGAGCACACCCGTAGAATCGATTATCCCTTTATCCAAGAAGGAATCGCTGTCATTCAATTCAGCCCCATCGAGGCCGAAAACAAAGTTCTCCATGATGAACGCTCTTATTTTTTCCCTTTCGGACATTTTCTTGTTCGGACTCCTTTCCGTCTTTGTCAACGCCTATCGCCGGCTGCTATCGTCTCACGTCTTTCGTCGGTCTGGATGTTCAACTTTCCTGCGAACTCTCTCGCCTCAGCGACCCTCGAGGCAAAATCATCAACAAAACAACGATGGAGCAGTTGTGTCGAGAGTATCCCGATTACCGCCATATCATCCCGTGCGCTTGCCGGATGACCATTGGAGCGCTCGAGCTTCTTGATAAGGCGCGAAACGGCGGTCGCATCGAAAAGGTCTGTTCGCGCCAGTTCACGTTCCGAAAGCAGTTCTCTCACGTATTCAGGCGCTCGCGGGCCAAGAAAGCATACGCTGTCCGGCGCTCGGTACGGTTGCTTCGGCCTGCGGCGAATCGCTGCCGGAATTTCTTCCGACATGCACTTCTTCAGAATGTACTTTTCGTCAAGGACTCTGAGCTTGTATTTTGGCGGGATAAGCGAGCAGAACTCAACGACGTTATGGTCGAGGAACGGGAACCGGCCCTCGACTGAGTGAGCCATGGCCACACGGTCGCCCTGCGAACTCAAGAGGTATCCTGAGAGAAATATTGAGACTTCCACCCATTGCGCACGCGACAGCGGGGACCAACCATGAATATCGGGATTCAGGATTGAATGGATTCCCGCGACGGTGTCTCGATTGCCCAGTCCGGATTTGACCCTTTGAGAAAACAGCGTCTTGAT
Source organism: Candidatus Abyssobacteria bacterium SURF_17 (assembly GCA_003598055.1). Lineage (GTDB taxonomy): Bacteria > Abyssobacteria > SURF-5 > SURF-5 > SURF-5 > SURF-17. Next base: position 38,497 of record QZKI01000046.1, read on the forward strand.
TTTCGAGGTATTGCTCCAGCGGGGAATGTGCGAATAGTACGGCAATTCCGTATCCGCGAGGCCGGTACGGAAGAACGTCTGCCAATAGTATGACGGCCGCGCGGACGATGGAGCTATATACGGATACAGCTTTTGCAGCAGCAACGGACGCAGCTTCGACTCCGGCTGTCTCGCCCAGAAGCGCCGAATCTTGGCTTCTTTGAAGATATTGTAGCCGCCCAGAAATTCGTCGGCACCTTCACCCGTCAGGACAACCTTGAATCCTTTCTCCCTCACGAGCCGTGAAAGAAAGAAGAGAGGCGTTGGAGCCGTGCGTAAGATCGGCTTTTCGGTATGCCAGATGACATCAGGGAAGGCCTCGGCAATGTCTGCCGAGGAGCACACAAATTCCGAATGTTTTGTCCCAAGGCTCTCTATCAATTCGGCCTGGTAACGACCTTCGTCGTAGTGCGAGTCCTCGAAGCGGACCGAGAACGTTATCAGCGGAGACGATGTATACTTCTTGATGATTGTGGTGATAATCGATGAATCCAATCCCCCGCTCAGGTATGCTCCGACCGGCACATCGGCTCGCAATCGCAGGCGCGTCGACTGGATCAAGTGTTCCCGCAGGGCTTCAGCATAATACTCTTCGGATTCGACCGGCGTTGAATTTGCTTGCGGAAACTCGAGCCGCCAATACTGTGTGACGCTCAGATCGCCGTCTCTGACGACGACGTAATGCCCGGCAGGAACTTCGTGTATCTCCTTGAAGGCGCTCCGAGGTGCAAGCGTAACCCAGAACGTGAAGACCTCATCCAGGCCGGAGGGGTCGATCTCCAGGCTCACGGCGGGATGCGCGCCAATCGACTTGATTTCCGAGCCGAAAATCAGTCTGCCATCGCGAATGCAGTAAAACAGAGGCCTGATTCCCAGTCGGTCTCGGGCCAGGAATAATTCGCGTTTGTTCGAGTCCCACAATGCGAAGGCAAACTGCCCATTGAAATGGCGCAAACAGTCATGGCCATACTCCTCATATGCATGGACAATCGTCTCCGTATCGGAATCCGTTCGAAAAGTGTGCCCCAGGCCTTCGAGCTCTCGCCGCAGTTCTATGTAATTGAATATCTCACCATTGAAAACAATCCAAACGCTCTTATCCTCGTTGGCCAGCGGCTGCTTGCCTCCGCTCAGGTCGATGATGCTGAGCCGCGCGTGCCCCAGACCGATTCGGTCATCTATATAGGTGCCCGCCTCGTCCGGCCCACGGTGACGGACAATCGCGATCATCGTTCGCAAGACATCATGGTCAATCTTATCCGAACTCGTAAGATTCAGAATTCCGCAAATTGCACACATAGTGGCCTATTCTCAACCAAAGCGAAAACGGCTGTTCCGCTCCGATTCATGCCGCCAGCCAGACTCCGGCAGCTTCCACACTTCGTCCCTTTCAGTTGCATTGAGTTTTATGTTGCAACCTACTGCAAATACTCATGTTATGACTATAAAAAACGAGGCCTGCTCGAGGAAACGCCTCAGACGAGCGCAACCATTCGGACATCCACTTCACAGGCTACGGCCTGTCGTATACACTCCATGGCGAGCACCAGTCGGTAACCGCCCAAGTGCTTTCTCACTACACCTTCAAGACCGGCAAAGGGACCATCAACGATTCGGACACGCTGGCCCTTTGTGACAAGCGCGCATGGTTTCAAGAAAGCGCCTTGTTCGCAAGCGTTCTTGATATTCTGCAGGTCGTGTAACAGGCCCTCTTGGTCGACAACATCAAGCACTTTTGCGATGTGACCGGTCTGAAACAAGCGCAAGCGTTCGACCCTGTCCATGCAACAGAATAGGTATCCGGGGAAGAGGGGGACATCCGCAATGTGTCTTCTTCCTCTCCGGCCTGTAATGCTTTTCCTTAGAGGCAGATAATGTCGGATAGTGAATTCCCGGCATCTTTGGGCCAGCCTCTTCTCTCGGCGCGATTTCGTATGGAGGACGAACCATTTCCTGTTCGTATCAGCATCAATAGATGGAATATCCCCAACCTCAATCGGTTCAGGCCTTACCGCAACTATTTCGTTCGGGGCGATCAGTCCAGACATCTTGTCTATCTCACATCCATGAGGCAAACATTATCTAATTGTTTTGTTCTTGTTGTGCGACTTAATTTTGCAGGCGCTCCGTATGAGATCATGGATTCGTCTGACCCCTTGTATCCCCGGCTCATACGCGAGTGGGCAACCCGGTGTGGATAAGACGAATACCCCTCACGCCCACCGCTCATTGAAACTCGATGCAGAGAAACCGATTCGCATACTGAAGAGCCATCAACCTTGAGCTTCTTCCCAGCTCACCCGGTTTGAGTTGAGAAACGAGATAAGCTCGGATCTCTTGTATCGGAGCTTCGAAGTCTTCCCGTTCCCCACTCGATAGGCCGGAATCTGCTTCTCCCGCGTCAGCTTCCACAGAGTTGAGCGGCTGATCTTGAGGAGTTCCCTCGCTTCCTGCCCGGTGAGGATTTCATCGTTGTCCTTCATACGTAGTCCCTTTCGAAAGATTCCTTTTGTCCCCAGCAGGTGCGCCGTCGGACGGTTTCGTTTCGTCAATGCCGTAATTGTAGTACTTGGAATAGTTGTACGTTTCGGGCATTCGGTGTCGTTTATAATTCATAACAAATCCAATGATCTTGTTACGGTCAATCTGTTCGAATATCTGCTCTACGTGTTTCCGGCGCGTCCGGCCAGCCTCCAGAACCAGCACGACGGTGGAGACGACCTTCGAGAGCACAGCCGTATCTGCGACCGGCAGAACCGGGGGCGCATCATATATCACAAAGTCAAATCGGTCTCTGAGTTCGTGAGTCAGTTTTCTCATGCGGTCCTCGTTAAGGAGCTGCAAGGAAAGGGTTCCCACGTGTCGCGACTGTATGACCGAGAGATGCTTTTGTGAGGTCTGCTGGATAGCAGATGGTATCTCTGCCTGGCCCCTCAAGACCTCGACGATGCCAGCCTCCCCGTTCAGCCCAAAATACTCTGCGACGGTCGGATTGCGAAGGTCACAGTCAACCAGGCAGACGGAGAGATTGAAGTCCCTGCACAGAGAGAGCGCGCAGTTTGCCGCAGTCGTCGTCTTCCCTTCTCCGCTGATTGCACTCGTAAAGATGACATCATTTGCGCCGAGGTTTTCGCAGCACGATTTTACCCGTGCGGCGATCTTCCGGAATGATTCCGAGAGGTGCGTCAGCGCTGGAAGCTGCTCAGCAGGCCTGGAGGTATCCCTCGGAATGCTAAGCACCGCATCCTCGCTGTCGTCGGCCGGTTGCTCGACAGGTGTCTTCTTGAGCTTCTCTTCTTCAGCTTTCCTGAGTGCGCGCTCGATCTTTGACATGATTGCTTTCTTCCTCGAACAGAGCTGACATTTGTTTGCAATTACCTGGCTTCATGACTTTGCCGGATGCTTCAATCATTTTCCGGAGGTTTCCGCCGGAGACAACCTCCGGGAACCTTTTCTTCCACGCACAGCCGTGCACACGGTTGGGCCGCTCGCAAACAAGACTTCTCAAAGGTCATCCTTCTTTCGAATTTTCCTGATTTTCATCCGTGCCTTGGTTCGCAAATAGGCGCTGGCATCTACCCGCTCGAGTTCTTTCTTAGCTTCGGCGTACCTCTTTGCCTTCATGTGGTTGACGCCTCGGTTGTAATGGCACAAGGAAATCTTCAACCTCAACCTGTCCGGCTGGCCAACACTGACAAGGGCGATCTTGTACTCCAAAAGGGCCGAGTTATAGTCGTTGAGTGAAAAATAGAGGTCACCTGCAGACTCGTGGTGCCGGGACACGTCGACATCTGTGATGTGTGTCGCATCTGAACCTTCACGATTGTCAAGATCGTGCCCGATTGTTCCTTCCTTGAAAGCCTCTGTCAGGATGCTTCGAGTCCCTGATCGCTCAATGAGCACCCACGAAAGATCTCCACAATCGCCGGGTGAAACGACGAAGAACCGTTCGCAGGCGGGGTCGAACCGGCTGAACGTGTGCCCCTTGATGACGTCATCATTCAGGAGCGTGACGATTATCTGATCACCTTTGGGCAATTCGCCCGACGTCAAGTAATCCTTTCCGGAATCCCTGAGCTTCTCTATCTGACCCACAGCGAGCACTTCCTCAAGGCTCACGATATCTCCCCCGTTATGGTCGGAAGGGCCCCCCGGTGAAAGATGAACTCTGGAGGATTTCAGATCCAGCTCATTGATCACACCGTGGGAGACTGTTCCATCCCTGAACAAGACCGAAATCCTGCGATTTGCTTGAGCCGACGACGAATCGCCTGTTTCTCCCACACATGCCTTTCGGCATGGAGAGTCGTGAGCGCACTTATTCGACGGCAGCGGGACCATCTTGTTTGATTCATCAGCCGAACGGCTCACTTTCTGCGAGGGGTCCGAAGCGGCCGAAGGGTGTAATTGAATATGCGTTACGGCGCCTTTTGGTCTCTCGCTATCCTGATTCTGCCGCTCTTTCCTGATGAGGATTGACGAAGCAGACTGCTTCGAGCACCTCCGTTCAGGCATCCCCGCAGCAGCGCGGGCACCGTTCCTTTTCCATGGTAAGTCTTTGGCGAATTTCCTGATCATTCCCCCGAGGTCTATGCTCAGCCTTGAGTCACCCAACAGACCAAGGAATGAAGAGCCTCCCTGCAGGATGTTCCGCCACACTTGAAGGTTGCGGTTGGAACTTGGTTTTCTTTGCATGATTACCTGCCCGAGCGCGCGTGTTTCCTGTGACTGAGCAGGCTCTGGTTCGGTGACACACTCCTCATTTCCAGTAATTGCCTCATCCAGACAAACGTCGGTTGCTCCCAGGAGGTTCTCTTGCTCGCCAGCCGTATCAAGGGATGCGGGAGTACTCGTGAGAGGCTTACAGGCGTTCATTTTCGAACCATCATGGGATGGTTGACAGGGTGATTCATTGATTGCAGTGGTTTCGGATTGGACAGGAATCGAGTCGGGCTGGAGGCCGGAAGTATGAGGCTTTTCAATCGGTGAAATCCGGCAGTCCGGAGCACCTTCGTTCTTCTCGTAACTTGTCGAGGCCGTCTCCGCAAGGGTTTCTTCTTCTGAGGCGCACGGTTGCCGGTCGGGTTCGGGGGCTGGTTGTTCCTCAACGAAAGAACCCTGCATTTCTCGGATTGCTTCTTGCACGGCGGTTGCATCGAACTGTTTGCGTTCGCTGACATATCCAATCAGCAGCACGATGTCGCAGACGGAATTAATCAGTCGTGGGATTCCGCCCGAGAATTCGTAGACCGCCGAGCACGCATCATCGGAGAAGACGATTCCCCCATTGGAGCCAGCGATATTCAGCCGGTGATTGATATATTCTTTGACCTCTGCCGGGCCGAGGGCCGAAAGGTGGTACCGTATCTGGATTCTCTGCTTGAGCTGCTGGAGCTCGGGGCGGTCGAGTACTCGGATTAATTCCGGCTGTCCAACGAACACGATTTGAATGAGTTTTTCCTTTTTCGTCTCGAAGTTCGAGAGCATCCGGATTTCCTCAAGGTTCTTGAGGGATATATTTTGGGCCTCATCAAATATCACGACGACGGGGATGGAGCGCTTCATCTGGATGAGAAGGTAATCGTGGAGGAAGTTGAGCAATTCCGTCTTCGAGCGAGTCTGTGGAATATTGGGTACCTCGAGGTCCCTCATGATGGTGCGGAGGAGGTCTGGAAACGGCGCGGTGGGATTGATTATGTAGGCCGTCTTGGTCTTATCGTCGAGCTGCTCGAGAATGGCGCGAAGCAGGGTTGTCTTGCCCGAGCCTATGGGACCGGTAAGCTGCAGGAATCCTTTTGATTCCTGCAACCCATACTTCAGAAAAGCTATGGCCCGCCTGTGGGCTTTGCTGTAATACAGGAAACATGGGTCCGGCGTCAGGCTAAAGGGTTTTTCTTTCAGGGTGTAGAACTCTAGATACATGAGCGTTCCATATCGGTTACGGGCGGCCTCGTGACTTGCCAATCGCCTTCAGCAACTTATTATGCACTGCGGAATGTCCATTTCTTTCCGCCATGTCTAGTGAAGGCACTGTTCCCATGAGGGGTTTCTGGAGAAACTCTTTCGCTTCTTCCACGCTCTTGAATGAGTCGTCGAAGTAGTTCAAGAGCAATATCACGCCTATACATGTCGCTATGCCCGCAAGCGCAATGAATCCCATCACCCGAACTCTGTCCGGCGCTACAGGTGTCGTTGTGGCTCGGGCATATTCCAGAACCTTGAAGGATTCTTTCCCTTTTTGCTCGGTTGCGAGTTTTTCCTGAATCCTGACCTCTTCCAGCTTTTGGAGAAACATGTTGTAAATCTGTGCGTTCACCTCGTAGTTCCTCGTGAGTGTGAGGAGTTGCTGCTCCTGCGCAGGCACGTTCTCCACTTTCTTTTCATTTTCGACGATGCGTTTCTGCAAATTCGCCATTCGGCTCTTCAAAACCTCCAAACGAACAAGGGCGTTTTGCTTGTCCTGAGCAAGCTGCTGATGCACGGGATTAAGCATGGAGGTCTGTGTGTCCAATGTCGATTCATCCACCCCGTCTCTCTGCTTCTTCAGGTCTTCGATTTGCCCCTTCAGTTCGATGACTCTGGGGTGAAGTTCCGTGTAGTTTGTCCGGAGTCTCGTGAGCTCGACCTCCATGTCCACAATTCGTTGATTCAGAACGGTGATCATGGGATTTGCTTCCCGCCTGATTTCAGAGACGATGAGCTCGCTCTGCTTCTTCATCTCTTCATCAATGTACCGCACTCTCGTAGTGAGTTCTTTCATCTCGAGTTCGCAAGCGAGAAGTTCAGACCTATCGTTGGTGAGCTGTGCGAGGTGTACGTTTATGTTGTTGGGAAGTTCTGAGATATGCTTCTCCTTGAACTCTTTGAGGTGGGTCTCAGCTTGCTCGAGTTCCTGCCGATAGGTCTCCATTTCCGATTTGATAAATTCGTAATTTCGCCCCGCCATGTTCACTTCGGCCTTGATTTTCTCCTCGATCAGCACGGAAACCAAGGTGTTGAGGATTTTGGAGTTCACGTCGGAGCGTGTGCCTCGATAAGAGATAACCAGGAATTGCGGGGGCCGTTGGCGGAATTGCACCTCCTTCTTAAGATACCCTACAACAGCTTCCCGTTTTGGCTGGCTTTCCTGATCATCGTTGGTGGCGCCGTCTCCCAATCCTAGGGTTTTCTTGAGCTTCCCAAGGTTATATACGTCACCGTTCTGGAGAATTGCCTCCGGACCTACCGCGTCAATGATCCGGGAGAGAACATCCCATCTCAGAGCATTTTGGGAAAAAGCCGAAAGATGCTCGCCCAACGAAGGCACTCGCTCCCTGTCGGATCGAAATGGGTTCTCAATGGTGCCTCTGTCAATCTCGATCAGGCAGGAGCTCTCGTAAATCTTCGGTAAGAATACGCTGCCCGCGAAGAGAATCAGCATGACAATGCATGCTGGTATCAAGCCATGCCACTTGTACTTGTGGAAAACGTCGAGATACTTTTGCACATCTAACTGGTTTTTCGGTGATTGCATGGTAATATTCCTGCATTCCTGTGGTATCGGGAAAGATAGAGCGCTCTAGAAGGTCTCCCCCAAGTCTCGCGCGTAGCCGATGTCGCGTCCCACACCCAAAATCGGGCTGAAGGGGAACAGAACCTGCTCTATCGCGTAGCCGGTCTTGGCAAATCCGTTTGGCGGTACGTAAACGATGTCGCCCGATTGAAGATAGAGGTCTTTCTGCTTCAGTCCTTTTCTGACCACTTCCTTCAAGTTGACATCAATCACCTGCGGATTCTTCAGGTCGCCGCGAACGAGGATGACGCGTCCGAGCGAAGCACGTCGCGTAAAACTGCCGGCTTCCTCGACCGCTTCAAATGCGGTCATCGGACCAGTATAAGGGAATGCGCCCTGCCTGAAGACTTCTCCAATTACAAATATCTTCTTGCTATTGAATCCTACAACGATCACAGAGACCGATGGATTCTTCACGTATTTCGAGAATTCTTCCGTAAGTTTCTCCCTCACTTCCATCGGCGTCAAACCCTCTACGAGAACATCTCCAATCAGAGGCAACGAGACCTTCCCGTCCGGGCGGATTGTAACTCTTCTGTCCAGTTCCGCCTGCGGAAGCACCGAGACGTCAATCTCATCCGGAGCTTCCAGATGATAGGTTTCCTCCCGTACGACCGGATACTCGGAGATTGTCGCGCCGTGAGACCCGGTACCCGGAACCGACTGGCAACTCACCGCGATGCAGGCTGCAAGAAGTATTGCTGCTTCGAACGTGCGCTTTTTCATGACCGCCGCTCCCCCTTTGCATGCGCGAACCCACCAACCATCAAGTGTCTTTCTAAGCCACACCGTCTGCCTGGCAACAACTATGCCATGCAATGTCTGGACCCCTTTTCGTGCGCAATACGGACCGAAATCCGTTTGATTTTCCGGCAGTCTTCGACCATCATGGAACGTCTATCTCGCTATGAACTCGGCGCGACAGCAGGATTTTAAGGCTATGGAATACAACGGGTTGGAATCAACCGAAAATGTTTCCAGCTGTTCGCGGTTGAGTTTATTTGTCAGGGTTTGTCGCAAACAGAATAAAGAACAGAAACAACTTTTTCAGAGTTGTTCAGATTGTCTTTTTAGTGATTAAACTCTTGTGGATTTGTTCAGAAATATCGACATTGTCCGGATGAATCAACATATCTTATCCAACACGTCATGGTTAAGCGCAAGGATAATAGGCCAATTGAGAAACCGCAGAGCAGGGGAAAATGCGCTCCTACATCCGTGGCGTTAGCAGCGTAGCGTTACGGTGTTTTCCCGGATGGTTCGGGGTTCAGGAATCAGTGAGTCTTGTCGTATGTCCACTGGTCGACTCAATTCTATAACGTAATATGTTCAAGCGGAGGCCATACCTTTATTGATAATGGGAAATGTATGGCAAAACCAACACAAATCTCCTCTTGTTCATACATGCAATCATTATCCGGGTTTATGACTAAAATCGTGAAGCTATTAACTTATTGTATAACGGCATCTTATGACTTATCAATGAATGGCATGTTACTTGCCTAGCTATTGTTAGCTTAAGGGGCTTTTCCTACCTGAAGAGGAGGTAGTATGCGCGTTCGATTCATTGGTCTTTTCATTCTTTTGTCCGTGTTCATTTGTTCTGGTTCCGCTGTGGCATCGCCGACGATTGAGGGTAGCCTTGCAGACTGGAACATGGGTTTTGCACCTGACTGGTACCCCCCTAATGATTGGGTTCCAAGTGACCCGAATATTTCCTATGAGCTTGACCCGGACTCGGGTTGGTACCTCGGGCCAGGCTATGGTGGACAGCCGTTTGATGCCGAGGCGATGTATGCATTTTATAGCACGCCGGACGGCTACTTATATGTGGCCGTGGTCACAGGAATGCCGCCGACCGGCTCCACCAATGATGGTACAAGGTATATGCCTGGTGATATCGCAATAGATTTTGGGCAAGACGAGAGCTATGAAATCGGAGTCGGGGTTCCAACGACGGAAACGACAGGCGGCACATCGAACGTCATCTTGAATCCCGATTGGACGAATCCAACATTCACTCAATTCATTGATGATTCCGCGCCGGTAAGTATGGTGGGTGGTACGGGAACCGATACCGGATCTGACGCTCAGATCGCTTACAACAACAACTATTACGGCTCGTACCACTACGTAATCGAACTTGCTATTCCCATAGCATCCTTTGGCGACCTGTGGGGCGACCCCTTCACGATTCATTGGACCATGGATTGCGGTAATGATGTTCTTGACCTGAAGGTTTCCTCGCCGCCGGTTGTTCCGGAGCCATCGACTGCTTTGCTTTTCGGAGTCGGCCTCATCGGTCTGGCCCTCAACCGTGTGAGGAGATTGATCCCTGCATAGGCTGCACGCCTGCATAACGACAGAGACCATCGAGCGTCCGGGTTCTCTCTCGCCGTGAGATGAAATGCAGGAAGAATGACAACTGCAACTCCCCGCCTCTTGACGGATTCGTCTCTTCTGCCCTACACTATGATGTGAAGTTTGCCCAGTCATGGACGAGCGACGAAACAAGTCAACCTCCCGGATATACAAGAATGAATCGTGAGACAGAAAATCGATTTGGATCAAGGGTCAGGCGAGAAGGATATCTCTTGCGCACAATAATCATCGCGCTTATTCTCGGTTCGCTTGTAACCGGCTGCAACGATCCCGATAAGCAGAAGATGAAATACCATCGCAAGGGCCTGATTTATTCTCAGCGCGGACGGTGTGCGGAAGCAATTGCTGAATTCCAGAAAGCTCTGTCTATTGATTCCGACATGGCGGACAGCCATTACGAGGCAGGAAAATGCTACCAGAAGCTTGGGAACCATGCTCAGGCCATTCGAGCGCTTGACAAAGCGAGACTGCTCAATCCGCAACTGAATGTGAAAGCGTTGCTCCAGATTGCTGATGTCTATGTGAATATGGGAAGCCCCACCCTGGCTGAGCAGGCGGCTTATGATGCCCTCGCGGCGCATCCCAAGGACATCGAGGCCGCCATGTTTCTCGGGAAACTCAAATGGAAGGAAGAGAAGATCGATGAGGCACGTTCATGGTTTGAGGAATGCGCGGCAACCGACCCCAAACACGTAGAATCCCGGCTGATGCTCGCCGAGATTGCGATGCGGGATAATCAACCGGAGAACGCGGAAGCGCATCTGAAAGAGATAATCAGTGAGATCGACCCGACCAATGTCCCGGCCAAGTTGGCGCTGGCGAAGATTTACCGCTTCGGCGGGCGTGAGGGCCAGGCGGTGGAACTGCTCAGGCACATTCTCGATGACAATCCCAACAACGTCGTGGCGCGCAGCGCCTTGGCTGAAGCATATTTTTCCATCGGCCAGCTCAAGGACGCTCGAACAGAGATCGAAGCGGCGCTCAAAGGGTCCCCTGCAAGTGCAGAACTGCATTCTCTCCTTGGAGCCATTCTGCTCAAACAAGGCGACTATGCGTTGGCCGTTCAGCACTTGACAAAGGCCGCGGGCGTCCCTTCTGCATCTGCCCGAACACACTATCTGCTGGGCCTGGCTTTGAGAGAGACAAAGCAGCCGGCACAAGCGATTACCGCTTTCCGGAAAGCCATTGCACTGAGTCCAGATGATATTCCCGCGCACCTTATGCTCGCGCAAACCCTTCTCGCGGAGGGTTCCCTCGAACAAGCACTCCGTGAAATAGATCTCGTGCTGTCGCGGGATCCGGAGAACAACTCCGCCCAGCAATTACGTGTGCAGGCACACGCTCTCCGCCAGGCACTTGAGAACATCGAGTCGCTGCTTGCTGCGGAAGGCCTTTCAAAAGCAGATGTCGAGAAGGTCAAAACAGCTCTCAAAGCGTTCCAAACAGAAGACCTTCAGACAGTCAAGACGATTTGTCAGGACCTGCTTCAAAGTGCTCCCAATTCCCCGGTGCCCTTTAACCTTCGCGGTCTGGTGTTTCTGAAAGAAAAGGACCTCGCCTCCGCTCTCAAAGATTTCCGACAAGCCTGCGAACGTGATCCAGAGTTCGTTGCCTCGTACATAAACATAGCAAATGTCTCCATGGCGATTGGGAGCTACGAACAAGCATTGCAGAACCACAGAAAGGCCATGGAGCTCTCCCCCAAGGATGGGACAATACCATTCAGATACGTTAGAACGTTGACTACAGCGGGACACTATGATGAGGCAGAACAATTCCTCAAAGACCTGACTCGAAAAAATCCATCCCACCTGCCATACCGTTTGGCGCTCGCGAATGTGTTTATTACAAGAAACAAGTATTCAAGCGCACACCAGGAGTTGGAGCAGATTCTCAAACTCGACCCAAACCAGAGAGACGCTTTATACCTGCTCGCTGAAACTTTCGCCAAAGAAGACAATCTCGGTGCGGCAGCCGCAAAGTTTGAGTTGCTAGCGGAATCTCGTCCACTATCCGGACTTGCCGGCGTGAAATTGGCACTATGCGAGCTCGCGCTCGGACAACCCGAGAAGGCCAAGAGCAATCTGCCGTGCTCATTAAGCGACGAAAATATCACGCCGCTTGGAAGAGCTGTGTGCTCCTTGCTCATGCAGAATGAAGAGCGGTATGAAGATGCGGAGAAACTCCTGCTTTCGCTGCCGTCGGATGAGATGGATGATACTCCGTATTCACTCATGCTGGCAAATGTCCGAGCAGATCGGCAAACCCAGGGGCCACCCGCAACTCTCGACAGCAAGGGCTCTCGCTTTTCCGAGGTTTTCGTCAAGAGTTATGAAGGTTTGCTGAAGAGCAAGCAACTCAGTCCGTCCGACTGGTACGAGCTCAATCTCGGAATAGCGCTCGCCGAGGCGGGATGGCAGCGACCGGCGATTTCAAGGTTCGAGCATGTTCTTGAGAAAACCCAGCCCAACACGGCGCTCATGGAAATCGTTGGCAGGCTATGGGAAAAAGAGGGTGAGCCCAACAAGGCTATAGCCATGTATCAGTCGGCAATTGCCGCTGATTCATCATACTGGCCCGCCTATTACCGACTCGCCGTTCAATCGTTTCGTGCCGGGGAGACGGCGCATGCCGAAGAATCCTTTCGCTCTGCTCTGAAATATCAGCCGAACTCTTTATTCATCCTTTTAGGCCTGGCGCGTCTTTACGAAAGCACCGGCAACGATGCTCAGGCACTCAAAATCTACCGCGCGATAGATGAACTTCACCCCAATCTGGCGCCGGTGATGAACAATCTCGCATGGATACTCGCCAAGAATCCGGAGACCCTTGAACAAGCAGTTACATATGCTCAGTCTGCTGCGACGGCCCAGCCACTGAAGGCGGACTTTCTTGATACTCTGGGCTGGACATACTTCCTGAAGGGGGATTATACGAACGCGAGAGAGAATCTGGACAAGGCCGTACTCCTCGATTCTTCCAATCCGACTATTCGTCATCATCGCGGGATGGTATATCTCAGGCTGGGCGACAAGAAAAACGCACTGGCGGATTTCAGGGATGCTGGAGCGACGAAGGCGCCATTTCCTGAAAGGCAGTTGAACGATGAGATGATACGCAACTTGAGTTGACCTCCATTATGCATGCAGCCTAAAGAGAAGTCGAACGACCGTCAGGGGCGCGACGGGAGGACTGAGGCGAAATAGAAAGGCATCACGATGACGACATACCTTGTGACAGGGGGCGCTGGCTTTATTGGGTCACACATTGTGAGAGAGCTTGTTCACCGCGGCGAGAATGTGCGGGTCGTTGACAACTTCCTCACCGGCTCGCGGGAGAACCTGAGCGATGTCTCGAGCGACATCGAGTTGATAGAAGGGGATATACGCGATCTTGAATTGATGCAGCGGGTCATGAAAAAAGCGGACTACTGCCTTCATCAGGCTGCGCTCCCGTCGGTCCCGCGCTCGGTCGAGGACCCCATCCTGGCCAATGACATCAACATCAACGGAACGCTGAATGTGCTCGTTGCTGCAAGGGATGCCGGCGTAAAGCGGTTTGTCTACGCTTCCTCATCGTCGGTCTATGGGAATTCGCCCGTATTGCCGAAGCAAGAAGACATGCCCGTGATGCCGCTTTCGCCATACGCAATAGGCAAGCTCGCAGGAGAATTCTACGCCCGCTCCTTTCATTCGCTCTACGGACTTCCCACGGCCTCACTAAGATATTTCAATGTGTTCGGGCCAGGCCAAAGACCCGACTCGCCTTATGCAGCCGTTGTTCCGATATTCATGGCGGCAATGGTTAAGGACAAACCTCCAACGGTGCATGGTGACGGCGGACAGTCGCGAGATTTCTGTTACGTGGATAACGTGGTTTCAGCCAACCTGCTCGCGTGTTCGGCGCCGGCGGAACAGGTGGCCGGAAAAGTCTTCAATGTCGCATGCGGAGAGCGGTACACTATCAATGATTTGGTAAGACACCTGAATGAGATTTTCGGAACGGACATCAAACCGCTTCAAGGCCCGGCGCGAGCCGGCGACGTGAGAGACTCCCTTGCCGATATCAGCCATGCACGTCGCGACCTCAAGTACGAGCCTACCGTAAAATTCGCAGAAGGCCTCACGCGCACGGTCGAATGGTTCCGCAAGAAGAGCACGGTCAAAGTCGAATAGCTTTCCGAACAACGCATCATCAGCTTCGCAAATGCTTGCCGCCCGAACTCCACATCTGTGCTCGACCGAGTGAGCAGAATACGTCATCGTATGCATACCTAGAAATTCTTACGAGGAACCATGTGGAAGAAGCTCGTGTACAGTCACATGGTCTGCTCCATCCTGAAATTCGTGCATTATCACATACCCGGCGCCATAGTCCCGTAAAGCATCGAGCAACTGAGGTGTTATCTCGTCAATCGAGCGCAGGATGGATAGTATTCCCCCGGTAGTATCCTCCAATCCCGCCTCCGGTCGATTGACGATTCCTATCGGTATCGGTTTCTGATGCACCGTCTGGTAGAACATGTATTTCGCTATGTCTCTGTATCGCGTTATCGGCAGGTCAACGACTGCAAATTCCTTGTCGCTCCGCGATATTTCAAGATATATTTCGGGGACATCGGCGGAAACATACCGAAACGGTATGTGGAGCAACTCGGCTGCCACCAGAAGGGCCAAGACGCCGGGAAGAAGAACTCTGCGTCGCCACGATACTCCAAGGTCATGGGCCGGATTGTCGGCCTTTCCGGCAAATAAGGCCTTCATTCCATATGCGGCGATAATGATGAGTGCTATTCGTTCCAGCACAACAAACCTGCAGGGCGTCCTCATGGCGCTCGAAAAAGGCAGATATTTCATCACCAGCAGATACGGCAATCGTATGTTGGTCTCCCAGCTCCAGAAGTGAAGTCGTGGCCCAAGAGAAAGCAGAAGGAAAAAGCCGAATACTATGAGCCACGGCAGACTCTGCTTCCTCGGTGTCTTGACGATTCCATAGATAAACAATCCCACGAGAGTGAAAGATACAAACGTCATATGCCCCGGCACGCCGCTTATGTAGTAATCAAACGGTGGAAGAAATGAGAACAGGAATCGAAATAGGACTTGTTGGTCAGAAGGGAAAAGGTATCCGACGAGATTTGCGGAGAGCAGGCCGGATACCTCGACTGGCTGGCTCCAGCTTATGCCGACGACTAATATCATTATCATATTTGGCACAACGATAATCAGGCACAAGCCCGACACCATTGCAAGCGCGGCGATTACTTGCTTATTCAGAACGTTCTTATAGTCTGACACCAAATGAGCAATCACAAATACCATTGAAAACAGCATCAGAAAGAATGCATAGCCAAACGATGAATGAAGAGTCAGCAGGAAGAATATGGCTGACCACGCAGCATTCCGGAGACGCGGACTACGGAGTGTCCTCGAAAGAAACAGGATGTACAGGGGAATCCATGCGGTGCTCAGTAGATTCAGCGTGGTCACATATAGCGCTCTGTATGGCATGAAGGCAAAACCGATGCCGGCGATGAAGGCGGCTGCGCGGGACCCGGAAATGTCAAATGCAAGCGCATACATTCCTATGGCAGTGGCCACAAATGAGAACACAATGAGAATATTGTATCCAAGTATGAGCCCGTGAGGTTCATCCACGAGAAATTGAAAGGGAGCACTGAGGATTCCGTTGAGCACTCCGATTTCTGACAATGCGAGGCTCGCGCCTTGAGGATAATTGAGAAGGTGCGTGTGGTAAGGGCTCGTCTTGAGGTCAAAGAGCGCCTCCTTTACCCACCACGCATCCCACATGAGAAGATATTGATCATTACTTCCGCCAATCGGAGGCTCTATACAACCCGTGGTCATGTGAAGTATCTGGGGATACGTGAACAGTACGGTGATTGCCAGGTAGGCTAATGCCAGCGGCGTGTGTCTTTTCAAGAATTTGATCAAGAACGTGCGTTTGTTGTTGTGCGGGAATGCCTATTCACCAAGAGCATGTACCGCGATGCATACGGCCCATCCTGCTCAGGGAACTTATTGAACGCCATCATTCTCTATTATAACATTCCTATGCCTCATGACCATCCTCATTGTGGTCCATTATGGGAAGAGACAGAGCCCTACCCCTGAAACCGCAGGGGACAAATTGCACTCGAAGTCAAAGATAGGGGCATTGTACTACTATCGTTCGAATTTGTGAATTCGCTTCACTGCTGTCCAAGATAATCTGAAAACGGTATCCTGGACCAGAAAAAACTCTAATTTTATCGGATGTTTTTCGAGGAAGGTAGGCTTGCCGTTGGCGCCTGAGCCGTGAAGGAGGAAGAGTTTCTGTTCACAGACGGAACCTGTGAGCGCATATCCGCAGACGCGCTGGACGAAATTGATGAGGTCGCGATTACCGCCGAATATCTCGTCGAGGAATCGGGACCAGCGGTCGGGCGGAGGAGAGGCGGGGTCGAAGTCGATGGTCGCAATCTTCGTTATGAGGTCGTCGGGGCGATGCTCGCGCAGGTTGCCGGTTCGGAGGTCGATGGCGCCGTTGTTGACGTTGAGCAACCAGGGGTCGCGGTCGAAGTGGTCGGGTGTGGCAATGATTTCGGGTTGTGCTTGCAGATGTCTGAGCGCGTTTTCGATGCTCCATCGTGTTTGTGCGCGAGCGAACCATCTGTTGAGGCGGGGGCGGTCGGGATCGGGGGCACTGGCGAAATCGGCCTCGTACGCGAGAGAGACAGCATCGACGGCCCATCTCCACACCTGGGCTGTTTCGTCGAGTGACCAGTGTTTGCCGTTCCAGATGATGAACCCTCCGAGTTTGGCGCAATAGCGGATGTGTCGTCCGTAAAACTCGACGACTTTGCGGGCGTGGTAGAGATCGTTGAAGATGTGAGGTCTAGCGTTCAAGGTTCAAGGTCCAGAGTTTAAAGTTCAAGGTTTAAGGTTCAACGTTAGGAGTTCTGAGGTTTATGATGAGGGAAGGAGCGGAGATTGAGCAAGGAATTTTTTGTTAACAGATAGGGCGTTATCATCCGCAGATTTCGCAGATCCGCGCGGATTTCTTGAATCAGAGACTGGAAACCAGAGACAAGAAACCAGAAACTGTTTTCGTCAGCCACGGATGGACACGGATGAATGTTCGAAAAGGGGGAAGAGGGGAAACGGGAAAAAGGAGTAATCCAGTAGAGTAGGGAGGGCATAACCCTCCCCCTCGTCAAACCGGACGTGCAGATTTCCCGCATCCGGCTTTCCTGTAGGCTTTGCCTCAAGCATGCGCA
>QZKI01000129.1 GCA_003598055.1 Candidatus Abyssobacteria bacterium SURF_17
ACCAAATGTCCTTCCATCCCCACCTCCTCGTTCCGAGGAGGTAGTATAGAGGACATTTCTATCCGGCGAACAAGAGGACATTATCATCCGGCGACGACAGCGACAGTGTTGCGAAACGCGGAGGACGCCAGTCTCCGATTCAGCACGTGCGGTTTACGGTCTACCGTCTGCGGCTCATCGGTCACCGTTTGCAGTTCATGAATCGTTCTTGGCCGTGAACCGCAAAGCGGACATCATGGGCCGGAAAAGCGTCAGAACTCGAGGCGGTTCACATTGCGGATGCCCAGATACATTGGCGCGACGGCGGTGAAGATGCTAATCGCGGCAACGACGGCGAACACGAGCAGTATTGCCCCCTGGAAATCGAGTCTCAGCAACGTCACGAGCCGCCCGGTGCTCGCGTGTTCGGTATACTCCCAGAAAACGATGCCCTCGAGGAGCACCACCACCGCAACATAGAGCATGCTCAGAATGAAGTTAAGCGTTCCCCCTAAGCCTGAAACGATCCTTGCCGGATTATCATCTTTGAAGTTGGGATACATTGCTCCGAGTCCGACGGCGAGACCCGCCATCGAAAAGTTCATCAACAACATGGTGGCGCAGCACACCAACATCACGGTTCTGCCCAGGTTCAATGCGACACTTGAAATAATGGTAAGCGCTTCGGTGAAGACGAGGGTGGTAGCAATACTCAGGACAAACTTCTGTATCAGGATGCGGTTCCGCTTCAGCGGCGCCAGACCGATAATCCAGAACCGCTTGCCCTCGAGACTGAACAGTGGAAACACGAACCGCGTCGTCAGCACTGAGAGCACAAGCGCGGCTGCTGCAAGATTCAGGAAGGCTATCCTTGTTTGCCACTGAGGCCCGATGTACTTCTCATAGTTGTAGAGGTTGCTCACATACACGATGAGCAAGCCGAAGAAAATTGCAAACTGCGCCCACTGCGATGGGTCGCGCCAGAACAGCCGAAGGTCCTTCATGATGAGCGTTCGGATAGGAGAGCCTTGCGGGCTGACCAACCGCTCGAGACGGCCGAGCACGCCCTTTCCTGCAGGATAGTGGCGCACGAAGCTGAATCCCTTGAGCTCGGCCCAGCCCCGGTAGTACAGTAACCTCGCCAGCCAGAGTGAGACCATCATTGCCATGAGCGCGTTGCTCAAGAGCAGTCCGAAGTAAAACGCTGCTTCGCGCAAGTTGCCTTTTCCGGCGGCCAGGATTCCCTCATTCACCCAGTGACTGGGGAAAAACGGCGACTGCGTCGTCTTGAGGGCCGAGAGAATCTGGTCGATTATCTCGAGTTGGCTGATGCGCGAGACTGAGAAAGACCGATACAGGAAGAAACCAAACCCGACGCCGAGAACTGCTATCACCACGATAACGACCTTGAGATTCATCTTCGGGAACACTCGCACCAAAGTCATCATGATCAACGTGCCCAGCAATCCGGCAATCACGACGAACGGCAGGAAAAAGAACAGAAGCGCGGCATAGAAGTACCACTGTACCTTGAACACGATACCATAGCTTGCCATGAGCGGAATTCCGAGAAAAATGAAGGCCCATGAGCTGTATGCAAGCGTCTCGATGAAACGGCACACGAACACCTCTTGCTCTTCCATCGGCAGCGAAAAAAGAAACTCGGTTTCGGATGATTTGTAGAGCGTGGAGAACGCGACAAGGATATTGCTGAATACCAGCATGGCAAACAGCGTGAGAAAGAAGAGCGCGAGCACGCGCACCGCGAGCAAATCGCCCACGGGGAAATTGTAGAGGAAATCGAACGCCCTCAGGAAAAACCAGCAGCCGACCGTGATGAAAATCGTCAGCCAGATTCCGATTACCGCAATCTTGAGCTTCGATTCGTTCCGGACTGAGCGAATGTGGTTACGCAACAAGAGTGTCTTGGCTGACCAGTAGCTCGCGAGCGAGTTCACGACGCTGTCTCCGCGGCGGCGGGCGGTTCATACGAGAAGGATACGATGGCGAGTTTGACTTTCTCGATACTCTGCATGAGTTTGGCTTGCTGGTCCAGCCCGCCTTCCAGCAGCTTGATGTGGGTCGCGTCGGCGACGGGCTGGCCCAACGTCGGGTCCATAGCAACCCACTGTCCAACATATACCTCGGGCCACGCATGATAGTAGAAACTTCCCTTATGATAGACGAGTCCGATAGTGATCTTCGCGGGGATGCCGACCGACCTCGCGAGCGCGACGTAGAGGGTCGTGTGCTCGTTGCAATCGCCCTCGCGTGTCTCGAGCACCTCGACGGCGGAAGGGAGAGAAAACGTGACCTTCTTGCGTATATTATCGAATACCCACTGATTGATGCGCTCGGCCACGACGAGACTGTTACGCTCACCGCCCGCAATCTTCGTTGCCAAGGTTTGGATTGCATGATCGTCGGACTGGACGAGCATCGATGGTTTGAGAAATTCTGCGAACAAAGGGTCAGTGACGGGAATCGGCGGGCTCGCCGTTCTGTCCGGCCGCTTCATCTCGATTCGGAGCAACCCTGTTGCGGGGTCGAGCAGAGTCTGACCGGCCCCCTCGAGCGTGAATTGGGTCAGGTCAATTCCTGAAATGCGCGCCCGCAGGCCTCGTGTCTGCTCCGGCTCGGCAATCTGGACGTCGGAGGGCACCGCCAGGAGCTTCGCAATGTCATGCCGGAAGTTGACGGCGTCCGCGCGGAAATCCGATGCGACGTCACGGTCTTCCCGTATGAGCGTCCATCCGAGCGGCGTGCTCTCCTTCAGCACGTCTCCGCTCTCGGTTACCCACGCCGTGAAGGTAACGCCCTGGTATTCCGTTTCGACGACGAACACGTCCACCTGTTTGCCCCCGTATTCGTACGGTTCCATTCCGGTCACCGTGATCTTGGCCTTGTTCGTGGCAAAAGACAGCGGGTCCAGGATATCCACCGAATAGGTCACACCCGGCTCGAGATCAGGCAGATAGAGCAACGGAGTCAGGCTGTTCGAGAGGTTAACATCCTTGCTCGCTTTGATTTCCCTGCGGAACACCTTGCTGCCGGAAAGCATGCTGAGCGATAGCGTTTCACCGGCCAGTTTGCCGTCTATCTGAATCTGATGACCGGCCGATTTCAGCCAGCAACTGAAGGAGCGCATCTTGAATTCGTCATCGGTGCGCAACAGACCCTCGAACTGGACTTTCAGCGGGCTTCCCATAATTTCGACGACCATGAACGTGCGGTTCAAGATGATGTATCCGGGCTCTTCCGCGCTGTGTACCCGATTCGCCGTCGTGCACGAATAGCCGACCTTTTCGCCCTCGTAATAGATGCCCATCCACTGTTCCTTGTACGAGAGTTCCGGCGTCAATGAAGCCGCTATGCTCGTCGAGCCCGAGGGCAGGCGCGTCAGCCAGAGCTCTCTGCGTACGAGTTGCCCATTCATGAGCAGCCAGAACGCGGTTATCAGTACGATGAGCGCAATTTTTCTTCTCTTCGATTTGATTATCGACACGCTAGCACCCTCTGAGGTCCCAAAAAGTTTTTTTAAACTCGGAACCCGAAACTCGGAACGCGAAACTTTCTATTGAGAGACGCCACAGCATTTCTTGTACTTCTTCCCGCTGCCGCACGGGCAGGGCTCGTTGCGGCCGACCTTCTGCCCGACGCGAACCGGAACTTTCGCCGGTTGTTTGGCGCCGTCGGAGGCCACGGTTGTTTGCTGGGGTGCTTTCTTGGCGAGCGAGCTCACGGAGGAATCGTGTGCCGTGAGGACGGTTTGGCTCGGGACGGGGACGGGCTCCTCCAGCTTTTCGGGTTTCGCGACCTGCACACGGAATAAGAACTCGGCGACACCGAGCTTGACATCGGCGATCATCTCGCTGAAGAGGTTGTATGCCTCGTGCTTGTACTCGACGAGTGGGTCTTTGCCGCCGTAGCCTCTGAGGCCGATTCCCTCCTTCAGCAAGTCCATCGCATACAAGTGGTCTTTCCATCGCGAGTCGACTGCCCTGAGGATGGCCACGCGTTCGATCTCGCGCATTGTTTCGGAACCAAATCGTTTCTCCCGGTCTTCGTAAGCAGCACGGCCGATTTTCTGGAGCGTCTCGAATATCTCCTCCGGCTGTACCGTCTCGAGGTCGATGCCCTCGAACCGGACATGGAGGCCCAACCGCCGGCGCATTCGGTCGCTCAGCCCGCGCAGATTCCATTCATCGGGCAGTGTATCCGCCGGCACGAACTCCTCCATCATCCCCTCGAGCACATCATCGAGCATTTCGAGCACATGTTCCTTGATGTTCGGCTTATCGAGCGCCTTCTGCCGCTCGGCATAGATGATCTCGCGCTGCGTGTTCATCACATCGTCATATTTCAGAAGGTGTTTGCGAATCTCGAGGTTGTGCGCCTCCACGCGTTTCTGGGCCGTCTCGATGGACTTTGTGACGAGTCCATGCTCGATCGGTTGGTCTTCCTCGATGCCGAGGCGCTCCATGATTCTCATGATGCGGTCAGACCCGAACAGGCGCATCAGGTCGTCTTCCAGGGAAATATAGAACCGGGATGAACCAGGGTCGCCCTGCCGTCCGGACCGGCCTCGGAGCTGATTGTCGATTCGCCGGCTCTCGTGACGCTCAGTCCCGACGATGTGCAGACCACCAAGCTCTGCAACGCTTTCACCCAGCTTTATGTCGGTGCCTCGGCCGGCCATGTTCGTCGCTATCGTGACAGCGCCGCGCTGTCCTGCCCTCGCGACGATTTCGGCCTCTCGTTCATGATACTTCGCGTTCAGGATGTGGTGCGGTATCCGCTCAGCTCGAAGCATTTTCCCGAGGGTCTCGGATTTCTCGACCGAAATCGTGCCCACGAGAACCGGCCTGCCGAGCTTATGCATTTCCTTGATCTCATTGATGACGGCCCTGAATTTCTCGCGTTCCGTCTTGTGGATGACGTCCGGATAGTTATACCGTATGAGCTGCCGGTTTGTCGGTATTACCACTACATCAAGCTTGTATATGTCGTGGAATTCCTGTGCTTCGGTATCGGCCGTGCCGGTCATGCCCGCGAGTTTATCATGCATCTTGTAATAGTTCTGGAGCGTTATGGTAGCCAGCGTCTGGTTCGCCTCTCCCACTTTCACGCGCTCCTTTGCCTCGAGCGCCTGATGCAGTCCGTCGCTGTAACGACGACTCGGCATCAGCCTGCCGGTGAACTCATCAACTATCACAACCTTGTTGTCGGTCACGATGTAGTCCACATCACGCTCGAAGAGGGAGTTCGCTTTGAGCAGTTGTGAGACGGCGTGAATCCTCTGGCTCGCCGCATTAAAACGGTCATACAGCTCCCAGCGCTTCGCTTCGAGTTCCGCCTCGCGAGCGAGTTTCGCCTGCTCATCGAGCGAGTCGTCGGCCAGCAGCTCTTCAATCTCGACATTGATCTGCCGTTCTTCGTCCTCGATTTCCAGAACCACGAACATGTCGAGCTTGCCGGAGGAGATGGTGCGTCTTCCCTTCTCGGTGAGATCGGCCACGTTCTGTTTCTCGTCGATGGTGAAATACAGGTCTGACACAAGCTTCATCAGGGCCGATTCCTCGGTGCCGGCCATGAGCTTGTCGCCCATCATATCGAGTTCCACCCGATGGACGAGCTTCTGCAGCTTGGGATTCTCCATCAGCTCGAGGAACCGTTTGTCTTTTGGAGCGCCTTTCTTCACCATGAGCAGTTTCTTCCCTGCTTCGTATGTCTCGCCCCGCTCGACCAATTTCTCGGCTTCTTCGAGAAGCTTCCCCACAATGCGTTGTTGCTGCTTATAAAGCCGGTCAACTGCAGGCGCGAGCGCTTCATATTGTTCGTTTGATTGTTCGACCGGTCCCGAGATGATGAGCGGGGTGCGCGCCTCGTCGATGAGGACGCTGTCCACCTCGTCCACGATTGCGTAGTGGTGACCCCGCTGCACCTGCTGTTCCTTCATAACGCACATGTTGTCGCGGAGATAATCGAACCCGAACTCGCTGTTCGTGCCGCAAGTCACATCGGCGCGGTAATGGCTCTGACGTTCCTCGGAATCCATGCGCTGCTGAATGCATCCGGCGGCGAGACCGAGGAATTCGTAGATTGGTCCCATCCATTCGCGGTCTCGGCTGGCCAGATAATCGTTCACGGTTATCAGGTGCACCCCTTTTCCTGTGAGCGCATTGAGGTAGATGGGAAGCGTCGCCACGAGCGTCTTGCCCTCGCCCGTCGCCATTTCCGCTATCTTGCCTTGATGCAGCACGATGCCACCGATGAGCTGGCAATCAAAGTGCACCATGTCCCATGTGATTTCGTGGCCGCGCACGAACCATGTTTTTCCGTAGAGGCGCCGGCAGCCCTCTTTCACAACCGCATAGGCCTCAGGCAGGATGTCATCGAGCGTCTCGCCCCCGCTCAGGCGACGCTTGAACTCAGCCGTCTTGGCCCGCAGTTCCCGGTCTGAGAGGCCTGCCATTTCGGCCTCATGCGACTTTATCTCGTCGACGAGCGGAAGCAGCTTCTTAATGTCGCGCTCATGCTTGGTGCCGAACAGCTTTCCTAAGAGCGAAAATATCATTACTATTTCTTTCTCCTCAGGCTCAGGATAACCCAAAAGCTTAATTAATTTTAACAAAACGAGGCGGCGAATTCAAGGGAAGACAACGCCCAAGGACATATTCCATGACGGGATTCGGGACGCACTCGACCCCATGTCATTTTCACCACAATGCACGCTTCCGCCAAGCAACCGACTGCACGGGAACTAGCAAAAAATGAACTGCAGCTATATCGGGTGCCAAGCCTTGAGCCTGTATTCCCCGGATGCTATTCCTGAAAAACCCACTACCATCTGATATACTGCTGTTCACAAGTTCACTGAAAAAGAGTCTTCGAGTATCGTTGCCGTTTCTGTGGAAGAGAAATGAATAGCAATTTGAGGCAGCAAGAAACAAGAAGCGATTAAAAACGGAGAATGCTATGAGGAAATTGAATCTTCCCCCCAAGGGTAATTCCCGGGATGAGGTCTTGTCACGACTGGAATCCATGAAAAATGACGACACCGACTGGGCCAACGGCCGCATGTTCAGTCTGATTTATAACGCGGGCGAGGAAGTGAGAGAAATCGCACGCCAGGCTTTCAACCTGTATTTCATGGAAAACGGTCTGAGCCCGTTTGCGTTTCCGAGTCTCAAGAAACTCGAGGTCGAGGTGATTGCAATGACCGCCGCCCTGCTCGGTGGAGACGCGGAGACCGTTGGCAGCTTCACCTGCGGCGGCACCGAAAGCATTTTCATGGCGGTGAAAACGGCACGCGATTGGGCGCGTCTGGCGCGACCCGAGGCAAAGGCGCCCGAGATGATAAAGCCCGTTACGGCCCACCCGGCATGGAACAAGTCCGCCCATTACCTCGGGTTGAAGGTCATAACCACACCTGCCGGGAATGACTTTCGGGCCGACGCACAGGCCATGGCCGAAGCGATAAGTGAAAACACCATAATGATCATTGGCTCCGCCATGACCTATCCGCACGGAATGGTGGACCCCATTGAACAGATGGGGGAAATCGCTGCTGCCAAGAATATCTGGCTTCATGTCGACTCCTGCCTGGGGGGTTTCATCCTGCCGTTCGTCAAGAAGCTTGGGTATAACGTGCCGGCGTTCGACTTCAGTGTTCCCGGTGTCACATCCATGTCCGCCGACCTGCACAAATACGGCTTTGCCGCCAAAGGCGCTTCCACCGTCCTCTACTGTAATGCCGATTATCGGCAGCATCAGTACTACGCCTACGCCGACTTTCCCGGAGGCGTATACGGGACATCAACGCTCACCGGCGCCAGACCCGGAGCCCCCATCGCCGCCGCATGGGCCGTAATGAACTATCTTGGTGAGGAAGGCTATCTGAAGCTGGCAAGAACCGCCATGGAAACCACGAAGAAGCTGATAGATGGAGTTAATGCAATCCCGAAACTGAGGGTACTCGGCGAGCCGCATGCGACCGTTTTTGCGATAGCGAGCGATGACATTAATGTCTACGCCCTCTCCGATGCGCTGAAAACACGCGGCTGGGTGATAGAGAAACAACAGATGCCGGCATGTCTGCACGTGACGGTATCGCCGTTTCATGCGAATCTGGCCGACGCCTTTTTGGACGACTTGGAGAAATGCGCCAAACAGGTTGAGGGTATCGATCCATCGGAACTCTCAGAGGAAGCCGTTATGTACGGCATGATGGCCAGCATGCCCGACCGCTCGGCAGCGTGCGACTTCGCGGTACAATACCTGAACCAACTGTATCAGTTGGAGTGATAACAGGAGGAACGAGGATTTTTTTTCGCTTCGTCTTGGAAGGGGCGACGTGAGCGGTTTGGGCAACAAAGGGACCCAAGCCGGAGGCGATTCTCGACCATGGCCACAATCAGACCCTCGATCTTGCCCAGTTCTCGTTTGGCAAGCCTGCTATGCCTCCCGTAAGAGATTAAACCGGGCGTGCCCGTCATTTGCATAACCTGTTCGACGATGCTCATATGCTTTGACAATAGGAGGCTAACAGTGTATACTTAAATAAAGAGGAATGTTGCGAAACAAGGCAGCGAATCATTAGTGAAGTTGTTGGTTCTTTTGCGGGCGATCCAGCCAGGCACGAAGCCCACATATTCACGCTAAGGTGTGCCAAAACGCCTGACAGCGTCCAGTCGCAGAAGAAGCACTTCAGTATTCCCGTGCTTCCCTATTGACTGCCTGTAGTGAGTACTTTTTGAGTGCCCAGTTAACCGATATGTGATGTCCGATGAACCAGATGGCGTCGTATTCCGAGACCATGGGAGTTTCGGCGTGATTTGAGTTCCATCGCAACGCCATTTGTGCGAGAAACAGGATGGACTGGAGGTCAGAATGAACATTTATGTGGGCAACTTGTCACGGGATATGACTGAGGACGAATTACGACAAGCGTTTGAAGCTTTCGGCCAGGTTACATCCGCGAGGATCATTACCGATAAATTCAGCGGCGAACCGCGAGGATTCGGGTTCGTTGAAATGCCCGCCAAGACCGAGGCCGAACAGGCGATCAGCGGCCTGAACGGCAAGGAGCTAAAAGGACGAACGCTCAACGTTAATGAAGCACGTCCTCGGCCCGAAGGCTCGCGGGGCGGAGGAAGGCCGGGTGGCGGCGGCCGACGTCAAGACCGGCGAGGCGGCGGAGGTCGTCGGTATTGAGGGTGCTTCGCTGGAACGGCTGACTTGATGGTCAAGTCTCCGGGCGAAGAAGAACATCAGCGATTCTTCCTGCGATACTCTTCGAGATTTACGAGTATATGCTATGCCCTTATGCGAGAGAATAAAACCGATGGGGGCGGAAAGGAGTTACATGGTCGAAGTATTCGTTAATGGTGATGTGGATAGAGCGCTGAAAATACTCAAACGAAAGCTGTCAGAGGATGGCGACCAGTCGCGTCTCAAAGAGCGCAAATGCTTTACGCCGCAAGGTGAACGGAGACGGAGAAAGGCGGCTAAGGCTGCTCGGAAGCGGCGGAACAGATAAGAAATCTCGTGCAGCAAGGCGGAGGAATATGAGGAGGCCACATACGTTCAGAGGATTTGAAAAATTCCTTGGCGGTGAGGCATTGCCTTCCTTTTAAATCGCTCTTGATTTCGAACTTCTTCCCTGTCCCATTATAATCAAGCTTCCTTTTTCAGTTCTGAACCTGATGAGAGCTATCCCCTTTGGACTCATTGGGTTTCAGTGTCGAACACGGTATTTCCCTCCATGCTCCACTGATTCGACCTGTCGGTCTCAGAGGAGTTGAGGCCTCTGACGGGCCGCGCAAGCGCGTGCTGCAGCGATTTCGGCCACAAACGCGGATGCCAAGGCGGGACACTATTGAGAACACCTGCAACCGTTTGCGGCAGGAAAAATCCTCCTCTCCATGCGATCCATAAGCTCCTTCACTACGGATTGATTCTGCCCGCGTGGATGATTTCCTCATGAAAATATTGTGGGTTTCTGCTATACTTCCGCCTGCAAAGAGTCGTGTCGATCCGGAGATAGGCTGAGATGGGGACGAAAAAGTTTATCCTCAACGTGGCGCCAACCGGCATAATTCCGACAAAAAAGACGACTCCTCATGTGCCCATAACCCCTGGCGAGATTGTCAGGGAGATCTTGGACCTTGCCTCGCGCGGGGTCACCATGGTTCACCTGCATGCTCGCGACCCCGAGACCGACAAACCGGCATACCAGAAGGAAATCTATGCGGAAATCATTCATGGGATACGAAGTAGAGAGAAAGACTTGATTCTCTGTGTGTCCACAAGCGGCCGCATTTTTCCGGAATTTGAAAAGCGTTCTGACGTTCTTGAACTACGCGGAGAAGTGAAGCCTGATTTCGCAAGCCTGACCCTCAGCTCCTTGAATTTCCGCGAGGAAGCGAGCATGAATTCTCCCCGGATGGTCGAGAGTCTGGCGAGCAAGATGATGGAAAGAAACATCAGGCCGGAAATCGAGGTCTTCGACCTCGGCATGATAAACTATGCCAAATATCTCATGAAAAAGGGGCTGATAACTGCGCCTTGCTATTTGAATCTCATTCTTGGCAATGTTGCAAGCGCTCAAGCAGACCTGCTGAGCATGGGGCTTATGGTGCGCGAGCTGCCGGAGGGTTCGATTTGGTCTGCCGGCGGAATCGGAGACTCTCAATTGACTGTGAACGTGATGGCTCTCGTTGCGGGCGGCGGCGTGCGAGTCGGTCTCGAGGACAACCTGTGGATGGACCGCGATAGGTCCTCCCTGGCTACCAATCGCGAGTTGGTTGAAAGGCTTATTTCAATTGCCAACGAGCTTGGACTGTCCCCATATACGCCCAGGGAAGCGCGAGCCGTCTTGGGAATGTGAAGAGCCATGATACGCAAACGGGTGGTAATTCGTGAAATCAGCCTCCGCAAGGGCAATCCCCTTCCGGCAGTAGGTTCTTTCCCCGATCCCTTAATACGGGAATACCCTCTGCGTAACCCCAGTCCAACGCAGTCCCGTCGAGGAGCACTTCTCGCACGTGTTAGCAGAAAAGCATAAGATAGTTGCGCTATGGGATGAATGGAGCAGGCGAAAGCATTATAACCGCGCCCGTCTGTCGCTGTATTATCATATTCGCGAAAGAAATCTCCGGTGGCTTACTTCACGTGCTCGCGGCCTTCTTACCACGAATGGCCCCGTACGTATTCTGAAAACCGACTTGTGGAATGAAGTCAAGAAGGGCGAGCGCTATTTTCTGGACGCCGAGTGCTCGAGGTTTGCCGTTGACATATCCGACGAAATCTGCCGAGCAGCAAAATCTGATTTCGGCAACGCCATTTTCCTGGCGCGTAGTGACATCGAATTCCTGCCCTTTCGCACATGCAGCTTCGACCTTATCTGGGACATCTCGACCATTGACCACTGCGACCATCCGGAGAATGTTCTCCGGGAATATCAGCGAGTTCTGAGGCCCGGTGGAATCCTCCTCCTCATTGTGGAAAATCCATTCTGTCTCAGTTTTCCGGTCACGAAACTCCAGTCATACCTGAAGTTGCATGTTCCTTTTAAGGGATTCTCGCCGTCACGAATGGTTCGCGCTTGCCGAGCAAACGGGCTGACAGTCGTCTCCCGTTTCAAGACGAACATCCACTTGCCGACCTTTGTCGTTTACTATCTCGAACGAAAAGGGGAGCTGGAAGAAATTAATCAAGGGAATAGTCTCTTCTGGGATTCTTGCAAAAAATACTTCGTGCTCCTCTGTCGCAAGGAATAGACTCTTGCATAACCGGGGTGGCACCCTGAGCATTTCCGCGTTCATCCGGTCGATGCTATGAGCTGACTCTTATTGTCAATACAGGAAGACTGAAATGACCGAAAGATCCCAGATTCGCCGCCTCGCCAGCAGAACATTGAGATTTGCGGGCATTCACTATTGCGATTCGTTCTATCTAGAGAAGAATCTTGGCACTGCCATCGAACCTGTCGTCTCGCCCATCGAGCTCGACATCTCTCATGCTACAGAAGACGATTTGGCTACAATCATTCGGATGAGGGGCCAGACTGTTCTGAAAAGGTTTCAAATTGCAAGAGCCGTCGAAGGTGTTTGCTACTGTGCAAAACACAACGGAGAGATCGCAGGCTACATGTGGCTCACTCGAAGGGCAGTTATCCTTGATGAACTCCATGTCGCGGATTTGCCTGCAAACGGCGCATACATGTTTGGTAGCTACGTGTTTCCCCATTTTCGCGGCAAAAAAATCTTTCAGTCCTTGACGTACCAGGCATATGACGAGATGAGGCAAGCCGGTTGCTTGTTTGTTGGAAACCTTGTGGGGCGAAACAATGCCCCCGCCGTCGCAGCGCGAAAGCGATTTGGTGTCCTCTTTCAGGATTCACGCCTCTTGAAGCTGCCCGGGTTCAAGGCGATAACCGTTGGGAAGCCGTTCGTAATCGGGGCCTCGGCTTCCGGGATGGCCATTTCTCCTTGAACTGCATCCACGCGCTAAATTCCCGAGCGCATTCTCGATGATTGCGTCGAAGATATGAGCGCTAGGTCAAATGTGCGGCCGACGGTTTGTTCCGGCGGCGGTTGGGTCTATGCGAGAGGATTTCATCCCTGCGCGAGACAGAAAGAATGAGCAAGAAGCCTCTGATATGGCGCGGCGCCAGCCGGACCCTGAGACTGCTGGGTATTCGTTTCTACGATTCGTTTTATTTGGAGAAGAACCTCGGAACCAACATTGAGCCCGTCGCTCCATCGATCGAGCTTGACATCTCTCCCGCCACAAAGGGCGACATAAATGAAATCATCCGGACGAGGGAGCAAGCTGTTCTGAATAGGTTTCAGATTGCCGAAGCTTTCGAGGGTGTCTGCTATTGCGCAAAACAGGGGAAGCAGATCACAGGCAATATCTGGGTCACTCGTAAAGCAATTATCCTCGACGATTTCCATGTCGCGGACTTACCTCCGGACGGCGCATACCTCTTTGGCGCCTATGTGTTTTCCTGTTATCGCGGCAAAAAGGTCTACCAATCTCTGAGAGATCATGCCTATAGTACTGTGAGGGACGCCGGGTGCGCTTTTGCCGCGAGCCTTGTGGGGCGAAACAGTATTCCGGCTGTCGTAGCCCGAAACCGATCCGGTCTCCTCTTTCAGGATGCGCGCCTGTTAAAGCTGCCGGGGTCAAGAGTGATAACACTGGGAAAACCGTTCGTAATCGGGGCGTCAGTTTCCGGCGGCAGCCCCGCCTGACACTTCCACGCAATTATTTCTCCGGACAGGCCATGGACTCCTTGACGGAGAACAGGCGCATGCCGTTGAAGATGACGAGTAGCGAGGCGCCCATGTCTGCGAAGACTGCCATCCACAGCGTGGCAAGCCCCGGAATGGCGAGAATCAGGAACGCCAGTTTTATCAGAATCGAGAGCGCTATGTTCTGCCGTATAACAGCGAGCGTCTTGCGACTGAGACAGATGGCGAACGGCAGCTTCGAGAGGTCGTCGGCCATCAAAGCGATGTCAGCGGTCTCCAGCGCTGTGTCGGTTCCCGCGCTGCCCATCGCAATGCCAATGGTGGACGCAGCCATCGCCGGTGCGTCATTCACTCCGTCGCCGACCATCGCCACGTTCCCGTGCTCCTTCACAAGCTCATGCATCGTATCCACTTTGTCCTGTGGCAGCAGCTCAGCACGAAAATCAATGCCGAGATTGTGCGCGATTGCCGCGGCGGTTCCCCGGTGGTCGCCCGTGAGCATGACCATCTTGCGGATTCCGATGTCACGGAGCCTCTCGAGCGCCGGCTGCGAAGTTCTCCGCACGGCGTCAACCATTACGATGATACCCAAAGGCGTGGCCTCGTTTCCCACAAGCACGACTGTCTCCGTCTGCTTCTCGATTTCTTCCATCTGTTCATCGAGTTCCGGCGTGCAGAACTTCATTTCCTCAAACAGCCTATGGCTGCCCACGTAGTATGGTGTTCCGTCAACAACGGCATAGGCGCCCTTGCCGGGGATGGACTGGAACGATTTTACCTGCCGCGCCGGAATGCCGAGCCGGCATGCCTCCTCCACAATTGAGCGGCCAAGATGGTGCTCCGAACGCGACTCTATGGCCGCCGCAATGCCGAGCACTTCGCCCGGAGGCGTGTCATTCAGGGGAATTATATGCTTCACGCACGGATGCCCGATGGTCAAAGTGCCGGTCTTATCGAATGCGATGGCGTTGAGCGTGCCCGCCTTTTCCAAATAAATGCCACCCTTGATGAGAACACCGTGTCGCGCAGCACTCGCGAGTCCAGAGACAATCGAGACGGGGGTCGAGATGACGAGCGCACACGGGCACGAGATGACGAGCAGAACGAGACCTCGATAGAGCCATCGCGCAAACGGTTCGGCGAAGAATAGCGGCGGAACGAACACCACGAGAGCGGCCAGCGCAATAACCGTTGGGGTGTAATACTTCGCAAACTTGTCCACGAGATTCTGCATGGGCGCTCGCTGTGCCTGCGCCTCTTCGACCATGTCAATGATGCGCGCGAGCGTCGTGTCATTGGCGCGATGTGTCGCACGTACCTCCAACGAGCCGTCGCCGTTTATAGTCCCCGCAAAGACGTCGTCGTCCCTTTTCTTCGCGACCGGAGCCGACTCGCCGGTAATCGGCGCCTGATTGACCGCGCTCAGCCCGGCCAGCACCTTGCCGTCCAAGGGTATCTTGTCGCCGGGACGCACGATGAATACTTCACCGAGCTCGACCTCGCTTACGGGGATGACAGTGTCTTTGCCGTCTCTGCGAACGAGCGCATTGTCCGGAGCAAGTTTCATGAGCGACTGGATTGCGTTGCGGGCCCTGTCCATGGTATGTGTTTCGAGGAGCTGTGCCAGCGAGAACAGGAACACAACCGATGCCCCTTCGAGCCATTCTCCGATTGCCGCCGCGCCTATCACAGCGATGGTCATGAGAAAATTCATGTCGAGCGAGAGATTTCGTGCCGAGAAGGCGCCCTTCCGGAAAATGTGCCATCCGCCGACAGCCATGGCGAGTACATAGAAGGCTATCGCGGCGTCCGGACGGCCAGCGAGAGAGGAAAATCCCAAACCAACCGCTATGAACAGGGCTGCTGCGATGGTGAAGAACAATTGGCCGTGCCCGCGCGTCTTCTCCTCATCCGCACCCTTGCCCGCGGAAACGGCCTTCATGCCGGTTTCCGCGATAGCCTTCATAAGCCGGTCTTGCGAGAGCGCCCGCGCGTCGTACGCGACGGTGACTTCACGGGAGAGCAGGTTGAATTTGATGCTCTTGACGCCTGCGAGCTCACGCAATTTCTTCTCGATGAGCGACGATTCGTCGGGACAATCCATTCCTTCAACAAAGAACTTATCAACAATCTCTCTCTTAGCCTTTCCGGTCTCGTATCCCAGCTTCTGAACCTGACGCTCGATCTCGTCGACGTTGGTCTTCCCCTCGGCAAATCGAACAGTCAACTTACCGCCCGTGAAGTTCACGGCCGCGCTCTCGACGCCTTCCATGCGCGAGACCACTTTTTCGATCTTTTCGGCGCACGAAGGGCAATCCATGCCGCTTACGTTGACTTCAATCTCGGCGGTGGGGTGGTGATTATTCATGGATTCGCTCCGTTCTATCCCCTTCCTTCGCACTCGTGCTCTCAGGCGATTGTGGGTATCAGGCCGCTCAGGAAAATCGCTCTTGTACGTCCCCATGCTTGAACAAGCATTCAATCATTCTGCCAACTAAAATATCATTCCGCTATGTGCTTCAAACCTTCCGCGAGCAGTTTTTCCACGCATGCGTCGTCGAGCGAATAATACACCATCTTTCCCTCTTTCCGGTGCTTCACCAGATGGAGATGACGCAGAATACGGAGTTGGTGAGAAGTGGCGGATATGCTCGCGCCGAGAAGATGGGCGATGTCGCACACGCACAATTCGTCCACCGATAGCGCGGAAATAATGCGGAGCCGCGTCGGGTCGCCCAACACCTTGAAAATCTCTGACAATGCCTCGATTGAGTCACTATCAGGCATGTGTTTGCTGACTGCGCCGACTCGTCGCTTATCCACGAACTCGGCCTCGCAGACCGCATGGTTGTCTTTTACCGAAGCACCCGGTGCCATTGTTGGACGCCCTCACTTGAATAATTGCTCAATTATTCATTATAGCATCAATGAGCACATCTGTCAATGAAAAGGCGGCTCCATCGGGTGGAGATGCCGCGTCTCACGCTTCCTCGAGCTTATCGAGCCGCTCCATCGCATACCCTGCGTACTTGGTGCCCGGATATTTTTCGATGATGGTTTTGACGTGCTTTCGCGCGCCCTTGATGTCGTTGAGATGCGTGGCATAAATTTCCGAGAGGCGTGTGAGAGCTGAACAATGCTGATGCACGTCAAGCCGGGACGCGCGCGTCAGGATAGCCTCGTATGACATGGCCGCCTTCCGGTATTCCTCGTTCTCATAGCACAGTTCTGCGAGCCGGAAGCGGGCGGTCATATCATCAGGGTCTTCCGCAATCACCTTTTCATATTCGGCAATCGCTCCGGGCAGGTCGTCCTGCGCTGCCTTCCGCTCTGCTTCCGTATACACCTTGATGAGCTTGAGGCCCTTTGAAGGGTCCGGCATGATGGATTGCGAAATGAGTTCGAGCACGAACGGCCCCTGAGTTGCGAGGAGAAGGGACATGAGCAGGACACTGCCAAACAAAGCGAACGGGTCATGGATGCTGCGGAAACAGAGGTAGGCAAACGCGAAGTATACGGTGAGAACAAATCCGAAGTATGCCCATCCAAGATGCGTGCGTCCGGGAATATAGCCGGAATATGCGAGGTAGATGGACACGCCGGTGAGCACGAGCAACGTCACGAACAGGAGGTTCCCGATGAGGAACGTGGACATGACGGTCCGTTTTCCACCTTATGCGTTGGCGATGACCTGGGGGTTGCGCACGTGGTTGACGGCGATATCATACGAGATGATGCCGCGGAGGTACAACTGCTTGATGGACGCATCAAGCGTTATCATGCCATCCTTTGAATGCGTCTCCATGATGCTGTAGATTTGGTGCGTCTTCGCTTCACGGATGAGGTTTGCGACCGCGGAATTGTTCCTGAGTATCTCGCACGCAAGCACGCGTCCCTTGCCGTTGGCACGGGGCAAGAGGCGTTGTGACGCGACCGCCAGCATGCTCAAGGCGAGCTGGATGCGGATTTGCTGCTGCTGGTGAGACGGGAAAACGTCCACGATACGGTCAACTGTTTGAATCGCATCGTTCGTATGGAGGGTAGCGATTACGAGGTGTCCGGTCTCGGCGGCGGTGAGGGCAGATGAGATGGTCTCGAGGTCGCGCATTTCGCCGATGAGAATGACGTCGGGGTCCTGCCTGAGCACATACTTGAGGGCGGAAGGGAACGAGAGCGTGTCGCTTCCGAGCTCGCGCTGGTCGACCACCGATTTCTTATGATGGTGCACATACTCGATGGGGTCTTCCACCGTGATGATATGGCAGCGCTTGTGCGAATTGATGAGGTCTATCATGGCTGCCTGAGTGGTGGTCTTCCCGTGGCCTGTCGGCCCTGTCACGAGGATCAACCCTTGTGGTCTGAAGGCCAGTTTGGCGATGATTTTCGGCAGGCCGAGCTCCTCCAGATTCGGTATCTGTTCTGCAATAGCCCTGAATGCTGCCGTTACACATCCTTTCTGCATGTATACATTAACGCGGAACCGATGGCCTCCGCTGACACCGATTGACATATCGAGCTCGCGGGTCTCCTCGAATTTCTCTCTCTGCTTGTCCGTAAGTATGCTGTAGATAAGACGCTTATTCTCGTCGGGTGTGAGCTCTGGGTATTCAGTGGCCTTCAATTCTCCATTGATCCTGAGCAAGGGCGGTGCGCCCGCCGTGAGCAGCAGGTCCGAGGCTTTCTTGACCATCACCAGGTCGAAAAGGCTCTTCATGTCAACCCGGGCGCCGGGCTTCATCGCGTCGGGAATTGTTGGTTCTGCACGGTGTACTTCCATATCTGGTCTCCTCGCGAATGGATGTTACAACCCCTTCGCTTTTAAGGAATCGATGCCCGTAAACATCCCCTGCGCATTGAGCTTGAACTCTTCCGGATTCGACGCATTCTGCAGGGCATCCTCATAACTCACCAGGCCGGCCTGGAACAGGTCGAGCAGGGCCTGATTGAACGTTTGCATCCCGAATTCCCGCCCCTCCTTGATGTAATCGGGGATCGCTTTGGTGTCGCCGAGGAGCAGAAGCTTTCTGATGAGGGGCGTTGTCCGCATGATTTCGAGCGCCGGGATGCGGCCGTTGCCCTCTTTGCGCGGAATGAGACGCATGCAAATCACGCCCATAAGGCACAGAGACAATTCGAGCCGAACCTGGTGTCTCATATATTCCGGAAAATAGTTGATTATTCTGTCGAGTGTTTGCGCGGTATCGACGTTGTGGAGCGTGGTGATTACGAGGTGACCTGTCTGGGAGGCTGAAAGGGCGACGAGCATGGTCTCCAAGTCCCGCATCTCCCCGATGAGAATAACATCCGGGCTCTGCCTCACCACGTGCTTCAGGGCATCGGCGAAGGTATTGGTGTCATAGCCGACCTCGCGCTGATTAATAATGCTCTTCTTGTTGTAGTGGATGAACTCGACCGGGTCTTCTATCGTTACGATGTGTTTTCGGAAATTGGTGTTTATGTGGTCAATCATGGCGGCCTGCGTAGTCGTCTTGCCGCTGCCGGTCGCACCGGACACGATTACCAGACCGCGGGGAAGCTCGGCGAATTCCCGGATAACCGAAGGAAGATGCAGAAAATCGAACGAGAGGTTCTCTGAAGGGATGAGGCGGATCACCATGCCCACGTGACCGCGCTGCCGGAATACGTTTAGCCTGAACCTGTTGCCGTTTCGGGTGTCGTGAGCGAGGTCGAGGTCAGGGTCCTTCTGGAAGCGCTCGCGCTGGAAATCCGTCATCGTGACTTGCATGAAGCGTCCCATCTCCCCGTCTGACACGGCGTCGAACTTGCCCTGTCGGATTTCGCCATTCACCCGGAAAAAAGGCTTCTCCCCGACCTTCAGATAGCAATCCGAGGCCTTGAGGAGAACCATCTGCTCCAAGATATCTGTCAGGTTCGAGTTCATTTCATTCCGTGCTCGCGGCAATAAACCCATACTATATCTTAACTTTAAGAAGCAGGAAAATCAAGCACCCACGGCGCAATAGGGACAAAGTCCTATTCCCGGCCGCGATTGCTTATTCGCCTCATGCGGGTTTAGAGATAGGGCTCCGTCCCTTCCGGCATTATGTTGCAGGGCCATTCATAAGCTCCAGGCCAAAGGTGTTGCAGTAACTCTCAACGACGATGCGTTTCACCTCTTGCATATCCGGCGCCTGCCCGAGTATCTCTTGGATAGAGGTCACGGACCTATCCTTGATGCCGCATGGGATGATGAGCCCGAAGTGCCGCATGGTGGGCGCGACATTCAAAGCAAACCCGTGGAACGTAATCCAGCGGCTAATACCAATGCCGATGGCGGCTATTTTCGCGCCGTCGACCCACACGCCCGTCAATCCGCCTTCGGTATGCGCCTCGATGCCCATGCGCTTCAGCGAGGTAATCAGCACTTCTTCGAGCTTTCTCAAAATCCAATCCACGTCCTGTCGGTGTGCCCTTAGGTCCATGATAGGATACCCAACCAATTGGCCGGGGCCATGGTAGGTGACGTCGCCGCCTCGATCTATGCTGAGCACCTCTATGCCTGCCAACTCCAATTGGTCTTCGGAAGCACAAATGTTGTCCTTGTTTCCTCTGCGCCCGAGTGTTATGACAGGAAGGTGCTCGACCAGGATGAGCGTGTCATTGTTTGAGCCCTCGAACTTTGAGTACACCATTTCCTTCTGCAGAGCATAGGCCTTTGCAAAGGAGCACAGCCCGAGGTCAATTACGTGACACGTGCGCGGTTTCATGAGCAAAGTAACATGAGGAGGCCAGCCGTAGCGGCCGTCTGCGTCATAGTGTGGAGGTAACCGTTTCGAGAAAAACCTGATTGCAATAAATTCACTCTGAAGACGGAGCCAAATTCGACAGCGCCGCCGCTATTCAGTATCGTCGACCTTGGTAAGGACAGCTAGTTTTACCGGACGAACTTTCCGGTAGACGTCTTCGGGACGTTTGGACCGGCCGTTCACGGTGAGCAGGTGGTCCTTGACCGAAATCCCGAACAGGCGCTCATTTTCCTCCAAGTATGGGAGTATCAGGTCCCAATCCTGTTTCGACATCGGCGTCAGCTCGCCGCCGTTCAACTGTTCATCTGTGACGAAACAATACGGGTCACGGACGTAGATAGCGCCACCCGATGCAAGCGAAAAGAGGTTCGAGCCGGGATAGGGCAGAGGCAGGTCGCGAATATTGCCGTCCTCGTCGAATTCCACCCCGTTGAGCACCACGAAGCCGCCGCCATTGAGAGCATCCCCCGCCATAAACGACTCAGCCAGATAATCGAGACACGTACCGTTGATTACCACACGCGGGCGGCCGACGGCGTTGATGAGCGGGCGTCCCGCCGCATTGCCCATGACGTAGACGTCTCCCCCTTTGGCTCCATACATGAAGGTCTGGCCGACATCTCCGTAAACCACCAGCTTCCCTTCCTTGGTAATCTGCGCCAACTGGTCTTGGCCGTTGCCGTGGATATAGATTTCCATGCCGTCGATTCCCGAGGCAACGTAGTCGCCCGTGCTGTCGTACAGGTCGAGGACGACGCCGTGCGTATTCGGGCCGAAGCCGCAACCGGAGAAGCGCTCCCCTTTGAAATTGAACGCGATGAAGCGCTTCCAGCCAAGCTGATGCGCCTGTACCAGCAGGTGCGAGTGGCAGTCAGGACCTTCGGCGGCGAAGTCGGCAGCGTCAATTATGAGTATTCGTTCATCCTCGCACGGGGGCCTGAGTTGAGCGCGGGTGTGCCAGTCAATAACACAGTACTGCGACCGGCCGCCGGCTCCAATCGGCGCGCATTCCCGGAACACCGTGTGCAGCGCTTTTCGCACCAACTCCAAGACCGAGCTGCGCTTCTTCGTGCCCGTGCGATAGCGGCGATCATTGAGCAGCGTGAGCGCTCTTATTACCGTAGCCAGATAGGCGTCGCTCTCAGAGGCGGTTCGCGCACTTTCCTCGAGCACCCACCCGAGCGTGTTATAGCTCCAGCGCACAAGTCCGCGTGCGATGAAAAAAAACAGCCCGTCCGCGTCCTCATTGGTGACACAATCTCGGATCGAGGCTGTGAGCGTGCGCCGACTGCCTGGAGTAGTGATTTCGGCGGTGCGGTCCCGATGCTTCTTTCTTGGCGAAAGCGTGACTTCAACACCGAACTTGTCGGTGCAGATGAGTTTCTTCCTTTCGCCATTGCCCGACAGTGTGAACATGAATGCCCCGCCGTCGGTGTGGCTGCCGCCGCGCGCATTCCAGTATTTGTCCGCAATCGGATGGAATCGTGGGTCTTCCTCGGCCAACGAATGAAGTGTGGCATCGATTGCCTGCTTTTCGGAGCAGCACAGGCCAATTTCCACTTCGCCCTTCGAGAGGGCGAACACCTGCGGTCGCAGCATCGAGGTATCGGTGATGCCGATGAGCTGGAATTGCCCGTTATCCGCGTCATTCCGCGCGATAATGAAGAACCACGGTCCGTCAGGAGAACCGTGCATGTGGCACGCCTGCACGTTCCGGTAGATACGCTGCTTCTCGGGCGGAAGCCGGTCAAAGTCAAGCTCCGTCGTGGGCGCCATCGCCTCAATCACGTATTCGAGCGGATACCGATACGTGCGTTTCCAGAGGTCGAACAATAGAATAGAGACCTCGGTATCGGTAAGGAAGAGCGGATACACGTTGCGCATCTTCAGGTACTCGGTCACCGAATAGTAGTTGGCGAAGTCGCCATTGTGCACAAGGGCTTCGTTCATGCCGCTGAAAGGGTGTGCGCCCCCCGGATGCCACACGCGCCCTTTTGTCGGATACCGCTGGTGTGCTATCCAGCAGTGCGCCTTGAAATCGTCCAGGAGGTAGTATTGCGCGAGCTTTTCGGCGTATCCGACGATTTTCAGAATAATCATGTTCCGCCCGTGCGAAAGCACAAACGCCTTCTTGTCTCCGAGCGAGGCATAATACTTCTGGTTCAGCTTGAAGGAGTTCTGGTAAACGAATTCGTCCTCCGCCGCTCGACGGTCGAGTTTCTCGAATCCGTGCTCGCGGATGAAGCGGTCAAGCACGTCGGGCTTCACCCTGACAAAACAGCGGAGCACGTCCGGCGGCCGAACTTCGAGTCCCTCGATATCGCGATAATCATCAACGGTGGGAATCATGCCCATCGCGGCAATATCGAAGAACGGGCGGATGAATTCCTCCTCCACCGGCCCGCGCGCCGTCGCGTCGAGCAGGCCGACCTGCAAAATATAGTGTGAATCAAGGACTTCCTGGTTTACGCCGACTTGCTCGGGCACAAAACCAACCGCCGCAATGCCACCGCCCTTGCCATTGCCCCGGTTGTGCATCTGGCAGGAAGGCTCGTAGATGTGGCGTCCTCTGACCGGCACATTGCACGCAAAACCCACAACTCCGCACCCGCCCTCTTCCGACTCTTTGCCACGCGGAAGGGCAGGCAAACCTCTTACCAGTTCTCCTCGCGATGCGATTATACGTTCAGCTATCTTATCCATGTTTTCTGCTTCACTTAGGAGAGACGCATCAAAGTATCTGTTCGTCCAACCAGCTCGCGGATGCTGCGCATGCCCAGACGCTTGAGGATGCGCCGCAATTCCTTGGCCCACGCCGCATACAGATTGCTCAGGCGCCGGGCCGCATACTCGACCGACACAAGCTGCGTCAGCTCGGGGTCGGTGGTCGCGATTCCACGGGCGCAGCCGCGTCCGCTCTCGCAGTTTGCGCACCGAATGCACTCGAGCGCAACCATTTCCGCTGTTCCGATAACGACGCCGTCCGCTCCCAAGGCGACGGACTTCGCTACGTCCCACGGGTTACGGATGCCGCCGGAGGCGATCAGCGCGACGCGGTCGCGCACACCCTCCGCAAGTAGGAACTTGTGCACCTTTGGAATCGCATATTCGACGGGCATGGCGATGTTCTTTTTCGCGATGTCGGGAGCGGCGCCCGTGCCGCCGTAGCTTCCATCAATATGCACGATGTGAGCATCGGCATAGTAGCTGCCGACGGCCACCATATCAACATCGGTCGGCGTCGAGACTTTTACCGAAATGAGCGATTTCGGGCTAATGGCCTTTATCCAGTCCACATGCTTCTTATGGTCCTCAACCGAGTAAACCGAATGAAACGGGAACGGCGAAAACAGAGCGCTACCCGTCACGGCTTCCCGCATTTGAGCAACTGCGGGCGTGACCTTGTCGCCCAGCAGGTGGCCGCCCAATCCCGGCTTTGCGCCCTGCGCATACTTGAACTCGATGATGCGGGCCCGCTGTATCGTTTCCTCGCGCACGCCGAATAAACCGGTGGCGACCTGCGTGATGATGTGATGCGCGAACGGGACAAGCGATTCGGGATACCCGCCCTCGCCGGTGCACGTGAACGTGTTCCAATTGCGCGCCGCGATGGCGCGCCCGATCATGGTGTGCTCGCTCACCGAGCCGAATGACATGCCGCCGCCATACACCGGGATGTCAATGGTCACCCTATGCGCAGTATCATCACGGCGGTTAAGCTCGATGCTGAGGTCCATCTCCTCTTCGTCTATTCCCGCTCCCGCCCCCACAGGGAAGTCGAACACCAGTTTGTCATATCCCCCGCCCGACCGGCCGAACTGGAACTCGAGTCCGTTTGAAGGCACATCGCCTGTTTCGGCCATCACCCACGTGGACATCAGCATGTCCGCAGGCCAACGAGCATCTCCCATGGTCTCGAATAAGGGGTTCAGCCCGAGTGAAAGCGCTCCCTCGGGACATTTATCGATGCAATAAAAGTCATTGCTTTGGCAGGCAGTGCCGATGCACAGCCACTCGCGCGGCCTGAGCATTCGCTCGCCGCTGCGGACATGAACGCCGTACGAACACAGCTCGGCACACTTGCCGCAGGCGGTGCAGGCCGAACTGCGGAATACTTTGTATTTTGATATGCGATTGCGGAAACGCGACGGCACCGATGCGCATTCGCGGTCGCACAGGTTCACAATGCTATCGCGCGTAAGCAGCGTTTGGGGCGAGTTTGACATCGCCGAATGCCTCTCTCTCTAAGTCTTCGTAAAACATCGCGCGCCCGACTTCTCCCCGAAGCCGTCTCACTTCCCGCAGACCCATAGCGCCGAGGACTTCTATTAATTGTGAATGCCATGAGCATACAAGGTTGCGTATCCTGAGTGCGGCCCATTCGGGGTCCACCGCCTCGATTGTCACGGGACAACTGAGGCCGCGAATGCACCGTTTGCATACCCGGCACTCGAGCGCAACCTCGAGCACAAGGTCCATGCCGACCAAATCGGCGCCGGAGATGATTGATTTCGCCACGTGCTCCGCCATGGCGATGCCGCCGCTGGCGATGATAGCGACCTCGTCGCGAAGGGCTTTGTTAATCAGGTTCAGGTGCACCTCACGCAGAACATCCTTGATGAACCGCGGGTCTGCCTCATGGGGCTCGTTCCCCTGCCAATCGGCCACAAGATGCACCGCTTCGGCGCCGCCTCGGGTTAGCTCCTCGACGCGCCCGCTCACGCTCTTGTTTGTCGCCATTCGGACTACCATGACCGTTGCAGGATTCAGCTTCTTAAGGGCGGCGATTCGTTCAATTACGTCAGGACTGTCTTCCAATTCCACCATGCGGGAGCGCGTGACCAGTTCTTTCAACCGACCCGTCTCTGTGCCGCCCGAGCGCAGCAGCGGTATAATGTTTTCGCTGCGCGCCATAAGCTTCCAGTCAAGGTCCTCTTCAGGGATAACGATGAGCGTGCCTACTATCTCGGCTGCGCGCACAAAACCGGCGCGGACATTCCCATTGAGAACGCCAAACGGCAATTTGTCAAAGATGAATGGAACAGGAATCTCTACAAGTGGCGGAGGCTCAGACCGCAAGTCGCCCATCGAGTCAAATTCAAGCTGAGCCGGTTTGCGTCCGATGTCCGCCGACGTCCTGATGTACTCTCGGCCATGGATGCCGTCGCGTGTGGGCCGCACGATCTCCGACATGTCTGTCCACATTGAGTCGAAGCCTGGGCCCGAGAAAGGTCCGCGATAGCCCGCCCCCGACACGGGAATCTTGCCTGTCGTCGCCTGTTCCCAGAGACTGGCGATCTGGTCGGGCTTCCAGTGTTCGTCGCCCAGCGCCTCGAAGTCGGGATTCTTCA
This sequence comes from Candidatus Abyssobacteria bacterium SURF_17, assembly GCA_003598055.1. Lineage (GTDB taxonomy): Bacteria > Abyssobacteria > SURF-5 > SURF-5 > SURF-5 > SURF-17. The sequence continues at coordinate 25,360 of QZKI01000129.1, forward strand.
TCTTGGTGATAAGCTGATTCTTGCATCCCTGAATGCAGCGCAGACAGTTCTTGCACAGATAATCAATCGAATCAACCATATGCTCGGGACTGAACCGGCGATTCTTGTAAACGTCATAGACGCACTCGCGCTTTGCGCACTCGAGACAGCCGAGGCATCCCTCCCGCTCCACCATGGCGTATTTCGGCACAGGCGGAAAGCGAGGGGGCATCAGTTGCGCCTTGATGTGATACTTCTTCGGCATATGCTTCTCCGCTAAACCGTCGGCCGTGGCAGCAGCCCTGCTCCGCCGACAACCTCCCGTACCGCCTCTTCCCACTCGATTGCCTGGATGTGAACGCCGCGCACGCCCTCTATCTGAAGCACCTGCTGGATGAGTTCCACCGCTATCTTGATGCCTTCGGCGCGCTGGTCCGAAGCTGCTTTCATGCGGTCAATGAGCTCCTGAGGAACCACTACTCCCGGCACGGACTTGTTCATATAGGCCAGCATCCCGCCGCTCTTCGGCACGATGATACCGGCAAGTATAGCGACCCGTTCGTGCAATCCACGGTCGCGCGCCTTCTGCATGGCCTCCGAGAAGCGCTTGATGTCATACACCGCTTGTGTCTGGATGAAGTCGGCGCCTGCATTCACTTTCTTTGCGAGCCGGATGGTGCGTATCTCAATCGGGTCGCCGAGTGGTGTCCATGCCGCCCCGATGAACAGCGGAACACTCGCATCAAGCGGGTCTCCGCCTTGCTGGCGCGCATCATCCCGCAATCCTCTTAGTATTCCCACCAGTTGAATGGAATCCACGTCATACACGTTCTTCGAGCCCGGATGCCCCTTCAGCTTGCCTTTTGCGCCGAATGATTGGTGGTCGCCCGCAATGCAGAGACAATTCTTGATGCCGTGGGCGGCCGCGCCGAGGATATCGCTCTGAATCGCAATACGGTTGCGGTCGCGGCAGGTCATCTGCATTACAGGCTCCATCCCCGCTTGAGCGAGGAAGATGGATGTGGATATGCTGCTCATGCGCACGACCGCTGTCTGGCAGTCAGTCACATTGAAGGCATCGGCAGTTCCTCTGAGCAGTTCCATTTTCTTGCGAACCGTCTCGGCATTGCAGCCCATCGGTGGCCCGAGCTCAGCGGTGACCGCTGTGTGGCCGGCGCTCAAAACCTTCTCAAGATTGCTTCCGCTTTTCATCTCTCAGCTCTTTCTTTATGACTTTTCGGGGTCCGCCGTCGCGCGAAGTGGCCCAATTCTTCGGCGGGATGTTCGCCTCTAATCTATCCAGTTGCCCCAACTCTATCAAGCGGTCTATGATGAGCTGCCAGCCGCATGCGATCTCCTCGGAGACCTCGCATTTCCCCTCGCGCGACCCGCCGCACGGCCCGTTCAGCAGGCTCTTCGAGCACCGTGCCACGGGACAGATGCCGCCGGTAAGATGAAGCGTGCAATCGCCGCAGGCGGCGCATCGCTCCGTCCACAGACCTTCCTCCTCGCGCAGGCCGAGAAAAGTCGTGTTCACGCCCGGATAAATCGGTTTGTTGCGATAGCGCTCGGCCATCGCTTGCACACCGATTCCGCATGCGGTCGAAATGACGACATCAACTTTCTCCACCAACTCGCGGATACGCTCGATGAATTCACGCTCGCACTGACGTTCGACCGTGACCTCGATAATCTCGACGGCCTTGCCCTCCCGTACTAGCGCGATGCGCATGGCTGAAGCCAGTATGCCGACTTCGCGCTCGCCGCCCGCCATGCAGTCAGCCACGCACGTGGCGCATCCGGCCACCAGCACGGTGGAGGCGCCTTCTATCATGTTCAGGATTTCTGCAACCGGTTTGCGTTCTGCAATAATCATGTGACGTTGTTTCCTCTGGTCGGGCTAGCACCCAGCGCTTGTGTCTGCGCGACAAGTTCTTCGAGCGCGTCACGGTACATCGCGGGCTCGCTGCCGTTTCTCTGTTTCAGCATCACTCTGCAATCACCCAGCCCTACTTCTTCAAGCACGCTGTTCGCCTCGCGCACGCGCATGCGAGCCCTGCGGCTCCCCTCGAGGGAGCGGCACGTATCCTCGCTGCACGCCATCACCAGTATACCGTCAATACCCTGCTCAAACGGCCTGAGCATGTGCACGGTGCTGAGTTTGGCGGAACATGGGAGTTGGATCAAGCGGACTTTGTGCCCGTTGATTTCTTCGGGACTAAAGGGGGGACGCCAGTCTCTGGGTATACGATGCTGGCAGGCAAAAACGTAGATATGCGACACAGAACCTTTCCTTCTTCGGCCATGATATGGATTGCATGCGTGGATTCGCTCGCAGGGTCGTGACACCAGCAGCAAGCTGGCATAAAACTCCCTTTTATAATAGCAAGTTTAGCGCTGAATTGCAAGTTAAACGACAGCGCGCCTGTGCGACGCAGGTGGTCGTTGTGCCCCTCGCTTTGGTCGCCACTATGTGGCAAACTTTCAGGTGCTAGTAAGTTGCTGAAACCCCGTCAAAATGTTCGCTTGACCAGAAGATAGTTCCGGAGTATAATACCAAAAATGGTTCCCACCGCATGATTGATTCAGGCGTGAGGAGCTCCGCCGCAGGCATGCGCGGCGGTCTTTTGTTGATGTTTACGCATTCCGGGGACATACTATCAATCTGCTTATTGAACGCAGACAGCGGCAATAGCCGATTATCCGCCGGTGCCCGGCACTGCGCGGAAAAGGAAATTGACAGTATGTCCCCGGCAAACTATGGAGCACGAGATGGACGATTCCGGCAGTAGTAGCAGTAGCAAGCGGAATCAGTGTTTCAGGCTGCTCAACAAAAAATCAGAATACTTCGGACCTATACCCGCCACGGCGGCCCACTGGGCGCATGAGCATCAGGCCTTCATGGCCTGACACCCGCCTTCCCTCCGGGGGAGCCCCGCCCAGTGGCGGGGTGGCCTTGCCGGAGGTTGAATCGTGAAAAACATCCTGCTTGTCCCTGAGCTGCGCGAAATGCTCGCAGAAGGCGACAAGGAAAATCTGCGCGAATTCTGCCAATCCACCCATCCGGCCGAGATCGCAGAATTTCTCAGCGGATTGACGGCGGAGGAAATTCGTAATGTTCTTGCCTGCACCGACCCGCGCACCCGCGCGATGGTCTTCGGATATCTCGATGTCGATTCCCAATTGTCGCTCGCGAGCATCATGGAGCGCTCAGACCTCGCCGGGCTCGTTTCGAATATGTCGCATGACGAGCGGGCCGACCTCATCAGGAGGATGCCGGAGGAAGAGACCGAAATCCTGATGCCGGTCATCGCGCGGGCCGAGCGTGAGGATATTCGTAGGCTCACCTCGTATCCCGAGGGCACTGCGGGCGCGGTCATGACGTCGGACTATGCCGCACTTTCGCCCGACCTGACGGTGGACGAGGCTATCAAGAAGCTCAGGCTCGAGGCCCCTGACAAAGAGACCATTTACTACACCTACGTTGTCGATGACCAGCGCACACTCGTCGGCTTTCTATCTCTCAAAGACCTCATCCTCGCGCGTCCAACTCAAAAGGTGAAAGACGTTATGCATCCCGATGTGATATACGCGCGGCTCGACGAGGACCAGGAGGAAGTGGCGCGCAAAATAGGAAAATATGACCTCCTCGCTATTCCGGTCGTGAACGGCGGCGGAGCGCTCGTGGGCATTGTCACCCACGATGATGCCTTCGACATTCTGCGGCAGGAACAGACTGAGGACCTTGAGAGATTCATGGGTTTGACCGGAGCCGTCCAGGAGGAGAACTACCTAGCTGTGCCGCCAGTCGTGCATTTCCGCAGACGCGCCATCTGGATTGTCACGCTTGCCTTGCTCGGGCTCGTGTCGGGGGCTATTCTCCAACTGTTCCAGGACGTGCTCACCGGTGTCTTCATCCTCGCTTTCTATATGCCCATGCTTGCGGGAACCGGTGGAAACGCGGGCTCGCAGGCCGCGACCGTGGTCGTCCGCGCACTCGCGCTGCAGCAGATACGGGCAAGCGACATCGCGCGCGTGCTCTGGAAAGAGCTGAGGGTCAGCATCATGCTGAGTGTTGTCCTCGTCGCAGTCTCGCTCATCAGGATTTTCTTGTTCGCGCCGAGAGCCGACACCACGGGTGGCTTCTCGCTGCCTCGAGTGGGCACCGTTGTCGCCCTCGCTCTCGGGTTGCAGGTTATCACGTCGACGCTCATCGGCGCCGTGCTCCCGCTGCTCGCTGCCAAGCTGAAGGTGGACCCCGCCGTCGTGGCGAGTCCCGCACTGGCGACCGCGGTGGATATAACGGGACTGTTGATTTACTTCGGCACCGCCAAATTGATGCTGGGAATCTAAAAGAGGGGCAGGACGAAGAGATGGGAAGGACCTTGCTAACCACCAAGGCACCAAGACACGAAGAGAAGAAAGAGAAAGAAAATCCGCCTTTGTCCTCGGTCTTATGGTTGAAGCATTTTCTTGGTGTCTTAACGCCTTCGTAGTTGAATTCTGCGTCTTTGTGCCCTTTGCGTCTTTGCGGTGAAAAGAACGTTTTGGAAAGCAGCGATCTAAAACCTAAAATCCAAAATCGCCATGTCTCTCATCGGAACAGGAATTGACATCGTAGAGGTCGAGCGAATCAAGCGGCTGCTTGAAAAGCAGAAACAGAGATTCCTCGACCGCGTCTTCACGAAGGCCGAAGTCGAGTATTGCATGAGCAAGGCCCAGCCGGCAGTGCACTTAGCGGCTCGGTTCGCGGCCAAAGAGGCCATCTCGAAGGCGCTCGGCACCGGCTTCACAAAAGGGGTCCGAATGCGTGATATCGAGGTAGTGACTGCAGAAGAGGGTGCTCCTTCCATAACGCTCCATGGTGCGGCCGCCAGAAGGTACGATTCTCTCGGCGGCACACGCATCCTGCTTTCCCTCAGCCACACACAGACGTTCGCCCTGGCCCACGCCGACATTTGTTGAGGGCTGATTCCGGGGGACATAATACCTCGCTCCCCCGAACAGACAAAGGGGCACGATTTTTCTGGCCGCAGTACAAGGTGAATGGCCAGGCTATCTTCCTGAAAAAGTGCTGGTATTTGTTGACTGGCCGGACAGATAAAACGCTTGACAACCACACCACTAGCTTATATAATCGGCTCAGCCACCGGTTCACCCCGTTAGGTTCCCGCTTTGCGGTGGCATGTGCGGATTCCGGGGACATAATACCTATCTTCTTGTGAAGAAACTAAAGTCTCAGCCGCTTTTCTGGTAGCGTCACAGAATGATCAGAGATATGTATTATGTCCCCGGAACGGACAGAGAAGCTTAGGTTAGTGCTATTCGGGACATAATGCCCTTTTCCTTGCGAGACTCACGATGCAATGATGCTATGTTTTCCCTAGCCGCGGCAGAACATAAGTGAAAAGGCATAAGGTTCCCGGAAGAGCCGCAGCGTTCTTGCTTGACCGTACTGCTTCAAGATGGTATACTCTGGCCGCTAACGCAATGCGTCAAGAACGCAGCGTAGCCCGTGTTCGGTTTGCCGTCGGGCTTGTGAACCGAAAAGGAGGCGTCGCGTGGCAGAACTGAAGCATGTACATGTGAGCATCGAGAACAAGATGGCGAAGCTCGTTATTGACCACCCGCCCGCCAATGCGCTGAGCGATGCAGTCCTCAAGGATATTGAAGCCGCAATTGATTCCGTCGCTTCCGACCCTGCCGTGAAAGTCATCGTGCTTACCGGGCAGGGTCGCTTTTTTGTTGCGGGAGCGGACATCAACCAGTTGGATACGGTCAAGGACCGTGCATCCGGCGAGAGGCTCGCGGCGAATGGACAGCGCGTGCTCAGCAAAATCGAGCAGTTGACGAAGCCCGTCATCTGTGCGATTAACGGGATAGCGCTCGGCGGCGGGTGCGAGATTGCGATGGCGTGCCACATGCGCATCGCCGCGAACACCGCAAAACTGGGCCAGCCCGAGATAAATCTTGGAATCATCCCGGGTTTCGGTGGCACACAGCGGCTTGCGCGCATCATCGGGCCGAGCAAGGCGACGGAACTTATTCTCACCGGCGACATGATTGCCGCCGATGAGGCGCTCCGGCTTGGCCTGGTAAGTGCGGTCGTTCCCTCCGAACAACTTGAGGCAACAGTCCGCTCGCTGGCCGAGAAAATCGCTGGCAAGAGCATGCCCGCGATACGGGCCGCTCTCAGGGCGATTGGAGGCGGTCTGGATGCACGCCTCGCGGACGGGCTCGCTCTCGAGGCAAAGATCTTCGGGGAAGTTTGTGAGACAGCCGACAAAACAGAGGGTATTCGCGCGTTTTTGGAAAAGCGACAGGCGCAATTTCAGGACGAATAGGGTTCTGCGAGCTTTTCCGCGTGCGGGAGAAGCGTGAAGGAGGTTGGGCATGAAAATCATTGTACTCGTGAAACAGGTTCCGGACACGGAAACAAAAGTGCAGGTGAAGCCGGGTGAGAAAGCCATCAGCACAGATGGAGTGACATTCGTCATAAACCCATATGACGAGTACGCCATCGAAGAGGCACTAAGGATAAAGGAAGCGAAGGGCGGAGACGTCACGCTCATTTCCGCCGGCTGGGACAAGGCGGCGGAAGCGTTGCGCACGGGCCTGGCGATGGGGGCGGACAAAGCGGTCCACCTGAACGACCCCGCATTCCTCGGCGGCGACGCGCACTCGACCGCGGTCGCGCTCGCGAAGGCAATAAAGAAGATGGAGTATGACCTCATTTTGTGCGGCAAGCAGGCAATTGATTATGACAATCATCAAGTGGGCGTGCGCGTGGCCGAACTGCTCGGCATTCCGCACGTGGCCGTCGTGACGAAGCTCGAGCTTCAGGACGGAAAAGCAGTGGCTCACCGCGAGGTCGAGGGCGGCTCGGAAATCGTCGAGACGCCGCTGCCCGCGGTCATCACCGCCCAGAAGGGGTTGAACGAGCCGCGCTATGCGTCGCTCAAGGGAATCATGCAAGCAAAGAAGAAACCGCTCGAGGCCAAGAAGCCGGCCGATGTCGACGCTGCACCGAACGAAGTGGGCCAGGCGGGAGCAAAGACCACCGTACTCACCATGACGATGCCTCCCGAGAGGGCTGCCGGCCGCGTTGTCGAGGGCGAGCCGGAAGATGCGGCAAAGCAGGTCGTCAAGCTGCTTCGCGAAGAGGCGAAGGTAATCTAACGAATGAAAACGTCGGTTGCCATATATCTCAAGGAGAAGACACGATGAGTGGAGTATGGGTGTTTGCAGAAACACGCGACGGAAAAATCATCAAGGTTGTCAATGAAATGCTCAATGCCTCGAAAGGCATCGCGGCGAAGCTCGGCGAAGACACCGCGGCCGTTCTGCTTGGCTCCGGAGTCGAGCCGCTGGCGAAAGACCTCGCGGCCATGGGCGCGAAGAAGGTGTACCTCGCCGACGACGCGAAGCTCGCGCGGTATGCTCCCGGCGCCTATGCGAAGATAGTCGCCGATTTGGTGAAGAAGAATCAGCCGTCCGTCATGCTGTTCGGAAATTCCGCCGTCGGCAAGGACCTCGGCCCGACGGTGGCGGCACGGCTCGGAGTCGGCATGTGCTCGGATTGCACCGGCCTCGAGGTGAACGCCGAGAAAAAGGTTGTGTTCACGCGACCGGTTTACGCTGCAAAAGCCATGACGACAGTCGTATGCAAAGACAATCCGCAGATGGCCACCATCCGGCCCAACGTTCTGCCGCCCGGCGAGCCGGCAGCAGGCGCAGCAGCGGACGTCGAGAAGGTATCGGCGGCGCTCGAGGATGCCGACCTGCGGACGGTCGTAAAAGATGTCGTGATGAGCGCAGCCGGAAAGATCGAGCTCACCGAGGCCAACGTCATCGTCTCAGGAGGCCGCGGGATGAAGGGCCCTGAGCACTTCAAATTGCTCGAGGATTTGGCGAACGTGCTCGGAGCGGCCGTCGGCGCATCGCGCGCAGCGGTTGACGCAGGCTGGCGCGACCACCACGACCAGGTCGGACAGACCGGCAAGGTCGTCAATCCGTCGCTGTATATTGCGTGCGGCATTTCCGGCTCGATCCAGCACCTTGCAGGCATGAAAACCTCGAAGGTGATTGTGGCCGTCAACAAGGACCCGGAGGCGCCGATATTCAAGGTCGCGAATTACGGCATCGTCGGTGACTTATTCAAGGTCGTTCCGGTAATGACCGAAGAGTTCAAGAAACTGCTCGCGCAGTAAGAAGAATAATCGCAAGACCAATCCCCCTACCCCCTTTCGTAAAGGGGGTGGGGGGATTTCATTTCGAGCAGCACTCCAGCATTCAGATTAGCTTGTACTGCTTTGAAAACGTACTCTTGACTCTCTGAGAATGACACTTGAACGGGCGAATGGATGACAACTTCGCTCTTAGAAAGGTCAGGAAAGTGAAACTTCGGACAATTATCCGAGGCGGTCTGCCCTTTCTTTATCCTGATAGTGCGAGGTCAACACGCAGCGCAGTGCCATCGGATACCGGCCCCAGTTCTGCATCAAGCAGGTAAATCCTTTCGTTGGAGATTCCGCCCCGCTCGATGAGGTATCCTTTGACATGATTCGCGCGTTCCTGTGCGAGGACACGAAGCTCTATTTCCTCAATTACCGTGTTCTCGATTAGCCGTTGACTGGCTCTCTCAACCAGAACATCGAGCGAGTCCGAAGAGCGGCCCATTTCGCGAACTATAGCCCGACTCTTGACGGATGTTTCGGACCTGAGTCCAAGCAAGCCTTGCACATTGTCGAGCAGTCCTTGCCCGGCATTCAGAACCCGCTGTCCGGGACGTCGGGCGCTTTCGGGAGTTTGAGTTTCGTTCGCGGCCTTCGCTTCGTCGGTGGTGGATTCATCTGGAGGAGATGCGAGCAAGATTTTCGGATCTTCTCCGAATGTCTCGATATAGGTCTGAAGGATCAGGCACGCGTAATCGTCATCGGAAAGCACGATGTCCTCGACGGCTCCGGGTTTCTTGCTTTCTCCCAATTCTTGCATTCTGGCACTCTTCAGTTGGTTCAACAATTTCTCTTCGGCCAGCACAAGGCGGTCATATTCCGTATCCGCCTTTCCTTTGACTTCAAGTCGAAGCATCGGGCGTTCCGAGAGCGCCTCTGCCAACGTATCGAGCTTTCCCATTTCGCCGGCGGCAAGCTCGGAGCTTCCGAACGGAAACTCAACGAAACTCAGCTCTTCGCCGCTCCCTCCGACCAGGCCGCCGAGCAATGCAAATGGAGACGTGAGCGCCTTCGCGAGCAGATTCATCAGCGCTTGAAATATGAGGTGTCCGTAGCTGAACTCCGGGTCGTTCAGGTCGCCTCGAATGGGGAGGTCAATATCAATGACGCCGTTGCGGTCCTTAAGCAATGCCACGGCGAGGCTGACCGGCAGCTTTGTGGCGGTCGGGCTGTCCACCCGCTCGCCCAGGGTAAGCTGGTCGAGGACGATTTTGTTCTCGCCGATAAGCACGTTCTCCGAGACTTTGTATTTGAGGTCCAGAGACACTTTGCCTTTCTCGATGGCGTATCCTGCGAACTTACCCGAATATGGGGTGAAGCTGGTGAGTTCGACGTTTTGGAATTTCATCGTCAGGTCCGTGTAGACGTCGTCGCTCAAAGGATTGATTTGACCTTCAATCGTGATGGGAGCATACTCATCCACCTTGCCTTCAAGCGATACGTCGGCGCGTGCCCGAGTTTTCGAGGAGAGTCCACTGATTGTGCCCTTCAAGTCGTGGATACCTATCGCAAAACTGGGTTTCAGCGAAAGGTCTGCGAAATCCGCCGAACTGTCTTTGACGGTAACCTTCTTAATCGCGACCGGCATCGGCGGCCGTTCAGCGGGGCTCCTGTCGCCGTCGTGTTTCCCCCCGCCCTTGCGGGTGAGCATGCTTGTAAGGTTCAACGTGCCATTCGGCCAAATGATGACCCTGGTATGAAGTTTTCTGGCAAGAACTTCTGAAATGTTTAACGTGTCGGGTTTAATGTCCAGAGTCAAATCGCTAAATGCGACCGATTGCCAGTTCAGGAAGTCCTCCGAATACACTTTACTCACAGCCTTGAAGTTTTCCAACGACATATTGCCAACATAACGAATCAACGGCCCGGAGTCACCGAGTGCTCGATATTTCGCCGCGCCCTTTAAGCTCAATGCGCCGCGCTGGATATCAAGGTTTGCCGCGGATGCTGCGTAGGCGTTGAACGGTTTCAGAGCCACATTTGAGAATTTGAGGGCAAGATCGGCATAGAGAGGATCCCTGCCGGCCTGTCCCTCTGCCTCGATAGTCCCCGTCTCGTTTATTTTGAGATTGAGCGCGACTTCGGCCCGCGATCCCCTGCGGGTGCTCAGGTTCTTCACGGTTGCGTGAATGGCATCCAGATTCATGCGCGCCGGTTTGGGCAGCGTGCGATCCTCAAATGCCACTGCATAATTGTCAAGTATCGCCTCTTTAACAACTACCGTCCACTGCCCCTCATCAGACCCAGCCTGTTCGCTCTTGCGGGGCGCGGCCTTATCCACACCCTTGGGGCCGCCTTGCATTCTGAAGAGTTTCAGATAGTTGAGTGTTCCATCGGGAGAGAGCCACATGACATAGCGAGCATCGCTGGATTTGACAGAAGACACCGTGACCCGCTTTTCCGTAACGTCAATGTCCACGCCCGTCGCGGTGAAGGCGGGCAGCGACGTGAGCACATCCAGACTGCCTCTCTCGGTGAGCTTGAAGTCATTGAGTCTTGCCTCTCCATCAATCAGTCTGATTCGGGGCGCCTCTCCGCTGATTTGCGCATCGTATTCGCCGGAGAGGCTGATCTCTCCGTCGGTAATATCGAAATTCACCCTATCTTGGATGTATTCCCACAGTTTTCTCGCTCTTATGGCGTTCAGATTGAAGCGACCCTGTGAACGCAAGGGGCTCACCGAGAGATTGCCCTCCCATCTGAAAACTTCGCGCTCGCGCGTGCTCGCGGTGAAAGCGTAAGGGCTGTCACTGTCCTTTTGGGTGCTGAAATTCTCCAGGGAAATCTGGATCGGGAAAAACATTGTTTCGAAGGGCGTGCGCCGGGAGAGGTCCAGAAAGGATAACCGTCCCTCCTCAACTGCGAGCCGGTAGATGAGCACCTGCGGTAGGCCGCCCTTCTCCTCGGATGGAGGCTCCGGCTGGTCAGCAGGGCCGAGGAGGTCAGAAAAATTCAGGGTTCCATCCGGAAGGACCTTCACACGCGTGTTGGGCGAAACCAGCCGGACTTCATCAAATGTGTATGCCCGCCGGACAAGGGAAGAGAGCTGAAAATTGATATAGAGTTCTCGAAAACCGGTGAGCTGTTCGCCGTCGAGGTCGTATACCTTGAATCCCTCGGCGGTCAGTGACAGCGCGAAAGGGTTCAACCTGAGCCGCTCCAGATGAGCGTCTCGCTTGAGGCTTTCTTTTATGTTCGAGATAAGGACGGATTTTAGAAGCAGCGGAGCAATGAGAAATCCGAGGACAGCATAGAGAACAACGAGAGCAACTATTACCCCAAGAGACTTTGCGACTCGCGACGATTTCGCATAGGAGACAAGCTTATTCATGAAGGTACCCCCCTTCTATCAGACGACCTCGCCGGCAGAAAGTGGCGAGCGGCAGTAGCGGAGAGCTACTTCTGAATTGCCATGTCCGCGAATCATATACCAATCGGCGTCTTACAAAATGCAGTATATCAAAAAGCAACGAGATTCTGCCACTGAGACTCAGCAACTGAGCGGGTCAGGGGTTCTCATGGAAAGGTAGCACTCTTGACTTTCGAATCCACGAACCGGGCCAATCTGGACGCGAAGATCCGTACAGGATAGAAGAAGAACTCCATGGCCTGATGCAGACGGACAAAGGTGAAGATTATTAGAGGCTTCGGTACTTATGGGGCATTATAAACAACTGCGATTTCGACAAGAAATTGCTTACACTACGCACAGCGCCTCATTCACTGGGACAAAGATGATATGGTTTGATCTATGACCGCCAAGGCCTCTTTGTGGGTCTCAAGCTTCATTTGGCGGATCATGTCCCTGTCCTTTTTCAGAGTCTTGGCGAACGCAAGGACTTCTCTCATCAGGTCGTCACGATGGTAGGCTTTCATTATGATGTTGTGCTCTTCGCACTCTTGGGCAGTGAGCCTTTTCCCGGTGTACTGCATCTCTTCGAACTTATACATGGGGAGCGCGCGTTTCGAGATGGCCGTGAAGACCGGCCCCAGCGGGATACCGATATCCACTTCAGGGAGACAAAGCCACCCTCTATCCGAACGCATGAACCGGAAATCATGAGTGAATGAGAGAAAGGCGCCTCCAGCAAAGGCGTGTCCGGTGATTGCCGCGATTGTGATCATGGGATACGTCAGCAATCGCTTCAAGAAGCCGTACATCTCCACCAGGAATTTATCGCCCAGTTCGGGACCTTCCTCTGCGATTGCAGGTCCCAACCAGTCTAAATCTATGCCGTTCGACCATATCTTTTCATGCGAGGATTTCACAACGAGCACGCTGGCATCGGTATCATTTTCTATCGTATTCAGTATTTCCGAGAAACCTTTGAAAAATGGAAAATTGAAGCGGTTTTCTCCGCTGTTCATGCTCACTATGGCCACATGTTCGTCCATCTCATACTCGAATTTCGCCATCGCTCGTCCCTTTCATCTTGGTTGCATAACGAGGCCATCTGTCTCCTCAAAGTCCAGATTAAGAGCCTTCCCAATCAGGGGCTGCTTCAAGCTCATGTCGTCGTCTCTCTGCAATGGTATTATTGATTTCTCTGGGACAATTCCTCAGATTTTTCGCGCGATAAATCTTCCGCGACTCATCTTGCTTCCCTGAACGGCGGAGGCCAACATGTCGATCGCCGCCTTCGCGCCCGGATACAAGTCCTCTCCGAATTTTTCAATGATTTGGGCCTTCAAATCTCCTTCCATCTGGGTTTGGTAATCTCGCGTGTGAGAAACGAAATCATCATTCAAGTCTTCCTGTTCGAGTATCTGAAAGCCATTTTCTTTGAGGAGAGTCAAGTAGCCGGAGAATGTTTGCAGGTTAGGCATGACCAGCATGGCCAAGACCATTTCTTTCTCCATCGGGTCGAAAATCTCTGTCTCGAGCCAATCCGTAAAGGCTAGGATTCCTTGCGGCTTGATCACTCTGGCGCATTCATTGATCAGCCGTTCCTTATCGCTAATGTAACACCAGGCGTCCTGGCCCCACACAATATCGAAAGTCCCATCTTCAAAGGGCATATCTAAAGCGTTTCCCAGCTTCAACTCGATCAGGTCTTCGAGCCCGGCAGCCCTGTTTCGTCGTGAAGCCTCTTCCAGCATGCTGTCAGTTGCGTCCAATCCGGTCACGGAGCATCCGTACTTCCTGGCAAGATAACGAGCTGGCCCACCCAAAGCACTGCCAACGTCCAAAACCTTAAGCCCTTTTCTTATCCCTGCTTTCTCCGCAAGTACCTTCGTGTCCTCCACTCCTCCCGGATGGATATGCTCAGTCATAAGTAATTCATAAAGCACTCCTGCCGGACCCCGGTAAAGCGCCATTACATTCTCGACAAAGGCGTCTTCAACCATCTTCGATTCCTCTCAATTATCTTTCAGATAGGATTGGACGCTTTATCATGCACGATAATGCGTTCTTGTAACGGAACACATGTTCAACCACTGCCCCTCACGAATTCTGCGCCCAGTTAACCTTCCAGAGTATATGTCATCAGGTTCGCCAATATCAAACCCTCCGGGGCATTGGTTTCAGGACAGACAGTCAAACTGACCTGAATGGGTCGGTATTATTCACCATCGGTAGTATTGAGAAGGGGCCGGGATTCTTAGGGCCTGGCCCCGTTCTTTGCTCGCTTGACATCTCGACAGTTCAGGACTAATACTTATTCAACGCCGATCGGCCGAAATCCGTGGATTCGCGCCGGGCTTATCCGAATCGCAACCTGAGGGGCGAATGAGTTTGCTTGAAAGGATATCACGGTGTTGAAAAGAATCTCAGGTTTTCTCAAAAGGCACATTAAGCGGACATGCCTTGTAGTGTGCTCGCTTGTTCTTCTATGCATCACCGCCGGCGCGGCGGTGCTGCTTTTTGCGAGACAGGGGAATTCAATCGAAGGGACCATCGACGGTAGGATCGATGTATCATACTATCATTCCCTGATCACGAATAACAGAAAAATAGCGAATATCTCGGAAATCGAAGATCTACTGGCAGAGGTCTACTATCTTACTCACGGAGAGGATGTCAGGCAATTCAGGTTCACTTTCTATGATGCGCAACATAAACCATTGAGAGTTCTCATCATGGAAAGTATCGGAAGTGGGCTCGACTTCTTTGGAGAGAGATATCCCTTTTTCGGGATCGGCGGAATGAACTGGGGCAACGGAGACATCTATATTGCCGGGAGAGAATCGGCTCATTTGTTGGGACTGCTGAATATGACTTTTCATGAACTTGGCCACGGTCTGAACCGTTCGCATACCGAACAGTTCCTAGCGGTTCTCCGATGGGTGAAAGCAAAGCTCACCGGAAACCTGGGTAAGATAGAAGCCGATGCCGAATGCAATGTGCTCGATTCGGCAATCGCATTAATGTACCTCGACCCCGACCTCGGATACACGTTTTTCTGTGCCAGCAGATACGGAAAACCGCGTCATGATTTTCTGTTCTCGGATTTCCCGGATGAATACTCAAAGGCTCGTAATTTTTCATTATACCAGGCTCTTATGGCAGGACGGGCAGAAGAGTACTCGACGGACGAAGTGCTCCAGGCCAACATTGAGCAAAGAACTTCGGGACAGAGGAACAACGACCTCATCGACCAGGTATACCGGGGAGTGCTTGCCATGTTCAAGGCGAGGTTCGGTGATAGGGATGACTTCGAAGATAAATTTTTCCTGCTCGAACATTACATGCAGTATGGCGTGACCGACAATTCATATGAAAAGGCGTTTATCCCGGACGCGGAACGAATGGAAAAGGTCAAGCGTAAGGAGAAGTTTCTCGAACAAGAGCATTCGGCGCTTATCAGGGAAAACCTAATGAAATCGCTCTTGAATGACTACAGAGAAATCGACGAGGCCAAAGCATTCTCCCTCTTTAACAGAATGATCGCCGAAAAGACAACTGCCGAATGGACAGAGAACATATCGTTTGCTACCACACTATCGATCAATGACCTTGAGTGGGCTCTTAAGTATGCCTACCGTGAGGGTGAGAGGGAAAAAGCATCAGAGTTGTTAGCGCTGCTCAGGAAGGCCAACGAGAAGAATCCTCGCGAATGGCTCGCGCAACAAATCGCCATGTACGAGCCGTATCTCTCGAATTGATTCATCGCAAAGAGAACAGTTTTCGCGCAATCCAAGTCAGAGGGGACGCCCTCCACTTGCGTTTCTTTCCTATTCACAAACCTCACTTCGCATAAGTGCAATTCCATAACAATAACTGCGCTTTTCATGACATTCTTCTTGACGATTCAAAAGGGCTTTGCTTGCGCAGATTTTCAATCGCAGATACAATAGGCTTATGATGCGATGCAGTTTGCTCGGCCGCCGAAGAAGTGGCTCGCATGGCGACCGAGGCGGAGACCAGAAGATTCCATCTCAAGAGCAATATCCCCGCGTGCGGCGTCGGAAGCATCTATTCCGACGGGAAACTGACAGCGGGAAATGGCCTGTGCGTTGCCGCGTTGATTCGTGCCGACAGCGAGGTTGTCTGCGTTTGAAAAGCATTCGTATTAGTATGCAAACTCTCAAGGTATTTATATCTTCTGCGGTCTTGCTCCTCCTTCTTCAGGCAACGATGGTTGCCGGGGAAGAGTTCGTCGGAGCCGATGCATTCCTGGAAGGAATGCGCCTGCAG
This sequence comes from Candidatus Abyssobacteria bacterium SURF_17, assembly GCA_003598055.1. Classification (GTDB taxonomy): domain Bacteria; phylum Abyssobacteria; class SURF-5; order SURF-5; family SURF-5; genus SURF-17. The sequence continues at coordinate 41,212 of QZKI01000129.1, forward strand.
GAACGAAAGGAATTTGCCGCCTCCATTGAACAATTCCGGGCCGCCGCCGCCGTATATTCGCTGGTGGCCGATTATTCCTTGAACCGCATGGTACAAAGCGCGTTGTATCTGGGCGATAAAGACCTTGCGGTTTCTGCATTGGAAAAGCTCATCCGGGACTATCCGGATTCGCCGGCCCGCCGCTCTGCACATGTGGAATTGGGCACCCTCTATTACGAGACCGGCCGGTTTAGCAAAGCCCTTCCCCTCATACAGGCCGCGCTCCCCGGCGCTCAATCGTCCAGCGAGACAGCGGGACTAACCCTTATGGTCGCCAGAATTCTCGCTGGCGCCGGCGACACGTCAAGGAGCGAAAGCGTTTGCTGGCAGATAATACACGGTTGGCCCGCCACAGGCGAGGCGCTCGAGGCGGTCCGGCTGGTGAAGAAGGTGGATACTCCGGAGAGGAAACTTGCCGTCGCGAAGGTCTATGTTCGGAATAAAAAACCACGAGAGGCTTTTGCCGTTCTCGATGAGCTGAAGCAAGCGCCGGAGGCGGCGGACCTGCTGCCGGAGGTGCTGCTGTATCAGGCCCAGTCCCTTGCCATGAACGGCCAAAAACAGGAAGCCTCCGCAGTGTATCAGCGTATCATAACCGAACATCCTAGCCATTCAGTGGCCTCAACCGCATTGTTCAACAATGGCGAATATAACCGCTCGACCGGGTCTTTTGAGCAGGCACTTTCCGACTATGCGCGCGTGGCAGAGAGATTTCCTGCAAGCGCGCTCGCGCCGCAAGCTCTCCTGCAGCGAGCGAAGATATTCCGGAAAATGAATGACCGGCGAGCATATGAGGAATACGAGAAAATCATTCAACGTTATCCTAAATCCGCCGCCGCGTTTTCAAGCTGCATGAGTTGGGGAGTTGATTTGTTTTGGACGGGTGATTACGAGGGCGCCCGGAGGGTTTTTCAGAGGCTTCGCTCGTTGAATCACAGCAGCGATGCCAACACCGAAGCCTTATTCTGGATAGGAAAATCGGCGCTCGCGAAGGGCGACGCCGCTTCCGCAAAATCCGCATTCGCATCGCTTGTCGAGAAACATGAAGAGTCATACTATGCCTTCCGCGCGCGCGCGGTACTTCGTTCACTGGATGAAGCAGCCGCCCTTTATTCGCAGCCGTATTCGGCCCCGTGGGACACGCTGTTTTCGTTCGACATAAATCCTGCGCAGCTCATTTCCGCCACGAGCATCGAGAATTCGGCTGACGTGGTCGAGAGCCTTGTTCCCGCCCTGAGCGAAAAGGCAGGTTTGCGCCTCAAATTCCTCCTGACGAACGAGCTGCCCGAGGCGAGACTGGAAATTGCTCATATTTCCCGGACCGTACAGGAAGCCGAAACCCGTTATGCGCTCGCCTGGGCTCTTCAGCATGTGCGCGCGTATAACGATTCCCTCCGGCTGGCTTCTCCCTTGAAAAATTCGCTTGCCGATTCCTCATGCGCCGGCCAGGTCCGTTATCTGCTGTATCCGGCGGCCTATCCGGACCTCCTCCGCGCGAGCTTGCTCAAATACGAGGTTGACCCGCTACTTGCGCTCGCCGTGATGCGCGAGGAAAGCCATTTCATGGAGAACGCAGTATCTCCATCAAACGCGCACGGCCTGATGCAGATATTGCCGACAACCGGGAAATGGCTGGCCGAGCAGATGCTCGAATTTTCCAGCTTCGAGAGTTCCGACCTGTTTCAGCCGTCAATCAACATCGAGCTGGGCAACTATTACTTGCGCTACCTACTCGAAGGTTTCGATAATAATCCGCTGCTTGCGGTCGCGGCCTATAACTGGGGTGAGACCAACCTGAGGAAATGGCTGCCTGATGCGCCGAAATACGATTTCGACGTGTTCGTCGAGAGCATCCCCGCCGATGAAACAAGAAAATACGTCAAGAAGGTCTTTACGTCCTACGCCATCTATCAAAGCCTCTATTCGTCCGACTGGTTCGTCGGCACGGGCAAAGATTCATCATCATGAAATAGCCGCTCCAGCTTTTGTCCTCGGCGGAGCCCTCACGGGCTTGGTTTATCCGGCGACAGCGGGCAGCAAGGAAGAATAAGATAGTGGTCCAACTCTGGCGTACTTCTAGAGCTGGTGTGTATCGAGACTGACTTTGCGACTGAACAGATGAGTATGATTTCTGAGCGTTAAGAAAGAAGAGGCCCCCTCTCAGGGAGCCTCTTTCTTAGCGAGCTAGGTATTCCCAAAATCAGTGTTGGACTTCGAACGCGACGCGCCGGTTCGCAGCCATTCCCGGCGGCGTGTCGTTGGATGCAATAGGCTTGCGTTTGCCGTTTCCAACTGCCTGCAGCATCGAGGCATCTAGGCCATCTTTCACCAGTTCATTCTTCACAGTTTCAGCACGCCTCAAGGAGAGCTCATCGTTGTAAGCGTCTGAACCTCGCGAATCGCAGTTTCCTGCGACGATCACTTTCCTTACACCCTCAATGACCTTGAGAGCTTCTGCAGCTCTTGCGGTGTTTTGCAATCCTTCGGGCGTCAAGTCCGCCTTGTCAAATTCAAAAAGGATGTTGGGGAAAATGAAATAGTCAGCGACAACCAATTTCGGCGTCGCCACTTCTTTCTCTACCACTTTTTCAACTATCCTGACGTTGGGGCCGGGCTCAGGCGCGGGCGGCTGAACCAAGGTCTCGGGCTCAAGGCTCTGACCGCTCGGAATAATCGTGAATGCCACCCGGCGATTGAGCGCCTTGCCAGCCTCGGTGTCCGACGACGCAAGCGGTTTTGATGCTCCGTCGTCCGTAACATCGAGCACCTTCGGGTCGACTCCCAGGTCTGCCAACGCTTTCGCAACAGCTTCCGCTCGTGTGCGTCCGAGGTTCGGATATTGTGCCTCTTCCGCGGAGTCGATATTCCCTTCCACAAAAACCTTGTCGGAGCCGGATTTCTTAATCAACTCCGCAGCCTGCTCAAGCTGAGCGCCACCCGACACGAATTCCCCTGTCGCCTCATCAAATTCCCCTTTCGGCGGCAGCTCAGCACTCCCCTCAGCAAACGTAATCGTGGGGAAAATATAGCGGTTGGCATGAACTTCTCTTGTCACCGGAACGGGCGTATAGACAATCTTCTCGACAACTTGCATCTCGGGCGGCATCGGCTCTTCTGTCACAGACGGTGCAGGCTCTTCTACTACAGGCGGTGGAGGCGGAGGAGGAGCTTCCTCTTTCATCACAGGCTGCTTCGGCTTTTCTGCCACAGGCGGTGGAGGCGGAGGAGCTTGCTTCTCTGTCGGAGTTTCAACCTTTGCCTCCGGCTCGGCCAAAGCGACTTCTGTCTCCTCAGCTTCAGCGCGTTGAGTCTGAAGTTCTTCTTCAGTGATGACCCGAGGCTGTGGAACCCGACGTACTCTTCTCACCGTCTTAACGTCAAATGAGCGTACTATCCCCGATGAATCGACAAAGACCTGATATTGACGGCTACTCCGAGTCGAACTGTCTACAACATATATCCAGGTCGCCCCATCGCCCCTGTTAATCACTTGGGTCGGCGCTCCCAATCCTGCCAAGAGTTCATTCGAGCTGTGCCCAACTACCTGGCTCAACCACCTCTCGTTCCCGGTTAGCCCAGTCGTCGCGCAACCAGCCATGCAAAAACCAATCAGGATGATGCTGATCAAAAACAGTCTTTTCATTGCTCTTCATCTCCTTCTTGGCTCGCGCTACTTCGCAGTCAAGGTGTTGGTGTTTTGCCACTTGCATCGTTGATTAAGATGACTAGATTCTAGCATAATCATTAAGAATAGCAAAGTCAACCATATTGGGCTGCAATAACGCAGGTTCTCGTTTGCAGTTTCTGCCCGGCTCCTCGCATGTTTTGTACGCGACAGATTTAATGCTTCTTGATATTTCCTATCCAAGGCCTTTGAGCCTCTTCCAAGAGTGATCCCTCTGCACATGGTGTCTCCGCCTATCTCGCATTGATTACCCATGTGGCGAAGACCTATCGGCGCATTAGAAGCCTGATAAACTGGCCAAGAAATCCAAATTACCCGTACTTCGGATGAGCGTAGTTTTGAAACAGAAACTGCACTCGAGAAGTTCCCTTTGACAGTGCACATTCTCATCACGTATCTGGATCGCAGGCATACGCGCACAGGGTGCAGGTTCTCACAAGCCTCCGTCGCAACCAACCGAGAACCGAGTGCTGGTGAATTGGTCGCATTTTCGATTTTGGATCGCCGATTTTGGATTGGAATCCGATGTTCATCCGTGTGCATCTGTGGGAAATAAGAAGTTTCTGGTTTCTTGTCTCTGGGGCAAGACAATGCCACCACGGAGGGCCCGGAGATTTTTTAAATGGAAACCAGAAACTACTTTCGGAAATCACGAATCACGGATTGCACGGATGGGCAGATTGCGAGATTCACTCAGATTATTGGTAGGGGGATTTCCCTTTGAGCATCACTTCAATATTCAGCTTGACTTGTAAAGGGTTGAAAACGGAGTGTGGACTTTTGAATGAGGAGACAGAGGTGCAAGACCCAGAGCATCGGTTGCTTCCCTCTTTCGTCTTGTTCCTTTCGTGTTTCCTCGCGGGCTCCGCGTCTTTGCGACGACAAAACTGTTAGACTATACTTGACAATAACCGTCATACGTGATATAGTAGCTTCAGAGTAAGACTCTTAGAAGCGAGAACGAGTTAGAAAAAATTCGGTTTGGTCCGTAAGAGTTTTATGAACTCTTGCGGGCTTTTTTTATTTCCTTTCGAGGGCATTACTCAATTCTTGATAAGGGAGGTGAAATAATGTCAGAAGGAACCGTGAAGTGGTTTAACGACCAGAAGGGTTATGGATTCATAACCCAGGATAATGGACCGGACGTGTTTGTCCATCATGAGTCAATCAACGGAAGTGGGTTCAAGACTCTCACTGAGAACGACCGCGTCCGTTTTGAGACGGTCCAAGGCCCGAAGGGTCTGAAGGCAGAAAAAGTGGAGAAGCTGTAACAGGCTTCATTCGCAATCTGGGAGAATCCCGCATCGGCTCATTCGATGCGGGGTTTTCACTTTTTCCTGCGGCCGAAAGCATTCAGAAGGCGGGCTGAGCGCGACACTTGAACGAGCAGAAATGCGATAGGCACAGTATCCCGGGAGGAAAAGTCGGCGTCTCTATGACTCAGAGGGTACCCACATTGCATACGTGTTCCCGCAGCGGGAGAATCACCGGATTCCTGCATTAACTTCTTTACGATGAGGATTTATGAAACGTAATGACATAAGGAACATTGCCATTATAGCCCATGTTGACCATGGCAAGACAACGCTTGTTGACGGTATGTTAAGGCAAGCAGGTCATTTTCGGGATAATGAGACAATAGCAGAACGAGTCATGGATAATCTGGATCTCGAAAAAGAAAAAGGCATTACCATAATGGCCAAGAATACCGCCGTTGAGTACAACGGCGTGAAGATAAATATCGTCGATACCCCCGGCCACGCCGATTTCGGAGGGGAAGTAGAGAGAACCATGAAAATAGTGGATGGGGTCCTGTTGCTGGTGGACGCTTCAGAAGGCCCTCTTCCACAAACCAGGTTTGTACTCAAGAAGGCTTTGGAACTTAATTTGCCCTCCATAGTGGTCATCAACAAGATCGACAGGCCTGACGCCAGAATCAGGGAAGTGATAAATGAAGTCTATGACCTTTACATTGACCTTGATGCCACAGAAGAGCAATCTGGCTTTCCTATTGTTTATACAAACGCCAGAGCGGGCACCGCTACATTAGATATCAATCAGCAATCCGCCGACCTGAAACCCTTGTTCGAGCTTCTCATCAATACCATCCCGGCGCCGGCCGGCGATGAGGACGGCATCCTGCAATTACTCGTTGCGAATATTGATTACAACGATTATGTCGGCAGACTTGCTATCGGGCGCATATTTTCCGGAACCGTAACTGTTGGCGATCAGGTTGCGATGATAAATAGCACGGGGAATATTACAAGAACCAAGATAACCTCGATTTACACGTTCCATGACCTCAAAAAGGTGCAAACCAATACTGCCTCAGCAGGTGAGATAGTCGCCCTGGCAGGACTGGACGGGATAAGCATTGGTGATACGGTTACTGATACGGAGAAGCCAAAGGCGTTGCGCAGGATCACGGTGGACGAACCAACCATATCCATGATATTTTCGGTAAACAACTCGCCGCTTGGGGGAAGAGAAGGCAGGTTTGTAACCTCGCGAAATATACGGGAACGGCTGGAAAAGGAGCTGTTGTACAACGTTTCCATAACGGTCGATTTTTCCAATCCGGATGCTTTCAAATTGAGCGGTCGCGGTGAACTGCAGCTTGCCATCCTGGTGGAAATGATGCGTCGGGAAGGATATGAACTTTCCGTATCGATGCCGGAAACCATCACAAAAGAAATCAATGGTATCTTGCATGAACCAATGGAATTGCTGATTGTAGATATTCCTGAAGAGTTTGTTGGCGTGGTAACACAACAGCTTGGCATGAGAAAAGGCCGCATGCAAAAGATGCGGACCTTTGAGCACGGGCGGGTAAGGCTGGAATTCAGGATACCGTCCAGGGGGTTGATTGGGTTCAGGTCTCAGTTCATGACTGAGACCAAAGGCACTGGCTTATTAAATCATCTGTTTGACGGCTATGAACCATGGCACGGCCCTATGTCCAAGAGGCAAACCGGCACCCTGGTGGCCGACAGGCAAGGCAAAGCAACGACATACTCCCTGTTTCGCCTGCAATCCCGGGGAATTCTTTTCGTAAGAGAGAATACGCCTGTATACGAAGGCATGATTGTGGGCGAACATTCAAGAAGCAATGACCTGGAAGTCAATGTCATCAGAGGGAAAAAACTCACCAATATGCGGGCTGCCGGCTCTGATGATGCCCTGCAACTGGTGCCGGCAAAGATACTAAGTTTGGAAGAGTCTATAGAATTTATTAGAGAAGATGAACTCGTTGAAGTAACCCCTCAATCCATAAGACTGAGAAAAACGGTCCTTCAAGCTAACAAGAGGGCAAAGGCACATATCTTGCAAAATCAGGCAGTGTAATCAAGAACAAAGAGACGTTTCACCCCCCGGTATCCTTGGCGACCTGTTCAAGGTCGTTCCCGTAATGACCGAAGAGTTCAAGAAGATGCTCGCGCAGTAAGAAGAATAATCCCGAAATAGATTCCCCCTGCTCTCCTTGCCCAAGGGAGCAGGGGGATTTCTTTTTTGAGCCGCACTTCCGACTGAAAGTTTCATATGACCGGTTAGCCCGCCGCAGATGGGGTCGGATGCTTGCAAGCACAGCGAAAGTTGCCCAAGAGGAATGTGTGTGTTATCTTTACGATGGATTTCTATCGAGAATTGACTAGGGCAATGCTTGTCCACAGAGGGAGCGGTTTCTGGTGTTTAAAGGCTGCAAGAAAATCGGATGACCCGCACTTTGAGGGTGAAAATAGGAGAAAAGCCGGATGGTTCTTTATGACCTGATAGAAAAATCCCGGGACGGCGAACCGCTGTTACGGGAGGAATTAATCTTCTTGCTTTCAATGCGGCCCGACTCTCCCGAATCGTATCTTGTAATGGCTGAGGCCAATCGAATCTCAAAGCAATTGACAGATAATAAGGCGGAAGTGCATGCTCAACTAGCCCTAAACCTGGCGCCCTGCCCCGGCAATTGCACGTTTTGCGCGTTCGCGCAAAAGAACGGCATCTTCTCACAGGAAACGCGTCTGACGGCAAGAGAGGCTGTCGCTTACGCACAGCAGTTCGAGAAAGCCGGCGCAAATGCGGTATTTGTCATGACTACGGCCCATTATCCGCCTGGCCTCTTCCTTGAAATATCTCAGGAGATTTGCAGGAACCTCGATGCAGAGACGGTACTCATTGCAAACGTCGGTGATCAATCTCTCGCCGATGCTAACAAAATAGAGGAGGCCGGGTATGCCGGGGTCTACCACGCGCTTCGGCTGCGCGAGGGCATCGATTCCGGACTATCGTCGGAGAAGAGAAAAGAGAGCATTCGCAACTTTCAGGAGGCGGGACTGAAAGTCGGGACCTGCGTTGAGCCTGTCGGACCTGAACACACCAACGAGGAACTGGCCGACATGATCCTTTTCACGGCGTTCGTCAATCCGGCATACAGCGGTGCCGCCAGACGCATCGCAATCCCGGGTACGGAGATTGCCAAACGAGGGACCATTAGCGAGTTGCGCATGGCTCAGATTGTAGCCGTGACGCGACTGGCAATGCCAAGAACGGTTCTTGGCAACTGTACGCATGAGCCTTGCACACTTGGAGGCCTCGCCGGCGCCAACTTGTTCTGGGCGGAAGTGGGCGCCAACCCGCGAGACACGCAAGAGAGAACCGAGGAAGGCAGGGGCGAGACGGTAGAGACATGCCGCACGCTCTTTCACGAGTGCGGGTGGAGTATCTACGAGGGGCCTTCCCGGTATTACCAAGAAAGCTAGGCGGACAGGAACGTATCAGCCTTCTCGAATTTGCCGGTCCATTCAGGGTTTGATTCCGGGGGCCAGCCGGACGGACATTCTTTCTCCTTGCGGCAGTACCGGAAATCACATAGTTCATGACCATTGGCGAGAGTCTTGCTCCTTTCCACAGCTATTCCGACCGATTTCCACTTTGCCCAATCGGTAAGGCACAGATAGGGAACGAATTCTTCGAGTCCCTGAGAACGCCAGAACTTATGAATGCCGCATTCTTTGATATCATAACCGAAGAGATAGTCTTCTCCTCCCTCAACAAACTCAAAGACCCAATCCGCGGGAAACTTCCGGAGACTGGACTCTTTCGCCGTCAGCCTCCACTTTTCAATCGTACTCTTCCTGAAATATGAAGACCTCTTCATTAATCGGAACGGCAGGGGAACAGCGTTACAGGCACTTTCCGCGAAATCAAAAACGAACTCGCCTATCTCTCTGGTCGAGAGATGCTCTTCCTTCAAAATAACGACCATTGGCATGAAGAAGGCCGCCAATTCAAGGTTTACTGCAAGAAGGTTCTTCCTGCCGCCAATATCCGGAATCAATGGATAGATGGATTTGAATAGTTCCCGAGCCCTCTTCAGCCAGATATCGGCTTGTTGCTTTCCGTAGCGTCTCCTCAGTACTCGCCTTTGAAAGAAAACGGAAATCTCGAACAAGAGGAGTGTTCTCGCAGGTACCCTCACAACGCCTTGTTTCATTTCAAGCCTCCAAGAGTTTTCCCTCGATATCGTGACTTGTCAAGAGGGGTAGTCGAATTATGATGACCTCTGCCGCCGCACATCGGCTATATGTCATATGGAAACCAACTCCAACCACTATAACGATGATGCGGTTACGGCGATTGCGAAAATTGGAAAGAACACCAGAACAAGGCTTGCGCTGCGAATGGCATCTTTGTCTCGCACAAGAAGGTGGTCGTGAACGCAGATTTCAGGCTATTGTGTAAGCTACTATAGCCTCTATTGCTTTGCGAAGATATATATTCTCTTCCCTTTTCGCGAAAGTTTGAACAATCCACCGCTCGGTACTTTCGATAATATCTCGTTTTCCTTCATATGGTGATCACTGAATGCAAGAATTCCGGCTGGCTTTAACACCCTGTGCGCCTCCGTTAGTACCGAGCTTCTATTCTTCAACATATGAAAGATGTCGGTCAACAGGACGACATCCACGGAACCCGACTCCAATCCCGTGGCACAATCCGAATGTATGGTTTCAATATTCTTCAAGCCGCTCTTTGAAGAGAGGCTGTGCACCCGTTCAATTGCAAGCGGATGAACATCCAGAGAATATACCTTTCCTGTTGGTCCTACTAGCTTGGCAGCGACAATCGAATAGCTTCCGGGACCGCATCCAAAATCGAGGATGTGAAACCCCGATTCTATCTTGACTTCTTTCAAGATTTCCCCTCGGGGACGAACCCAATCTCGAATCTTCAGAAGAAGACACATGCCTCTGAATGATAGATCGGACATCGGCTTTTCCATCTGTCTTCCCTTCTCCGATTTTGCCCTTGCTGCGTACTCGGCGCACATAGTTATATCATTCGGTCCGCCTTTGCATGAGTATCGGGACATAGGATTCCGGGCTTCCCAAGGGCTCACGGTGGAGCAATGACTAAGTCTGGCAAAAGTATACAGCCGATTGCCTCGAAAGTTCTCTTGAGAAGATCGGATTTCTCGGTTTCGCCAGGAATACAACAATCCTTGGAATTCCCTGCTTTCACTGCTCAATGTGATCGAGAAGTCCTATCTCAAGGAGCCATTTATTTTTCTGGCTGCCAATCCTGGGGTGTGGCGCCTTCCTCCTGAAGCATGGACTCGAGGGCTTTCATAAAGTCCGAAAAGGCGAATGGCGTATCCCATTCGTAGGGCAAATCCACAATTTCACCCGGATGCGCGGCTGTGGTCAGCACGTTCAGCGCGTCTTTCAGGACCCGGGCCTGAAGCGAGACATCATGCGGCCTGCCACACTGATGGCCGAGCGGGAAATTGAGGAATGCGCTGCGAGGAGGTTTGACCCGGGCCATCATGCATTTGCACGACCCGAGGTAAATGGTGGAGAGTCCGGCCTCTTCGATTTTGCGCGCTATCAGTCCGACCGACTGATGGTCGAGCGGTCAGGCCGGGACAAGCAGGACGGAATCTGCGCCCTCCCGCTTCAGGACAGCCAGTATTTCGGGAACAGTCTCGTTCTGCAATGCCGTGCGCTTATAGAGCCGCCCCATCCCGAGCGTGACCGCAGTCGGCGCGAAGCTTCCTACATATCCTTCAGCCTCGAGCTCTTTCAGCCGCTGAACGGGAAAAACGCAGTTCAGGTCCTTTACGGCGTCTCTGTGGTCAAAGTAGTTGTGATGAAGCTTGAGTCTTTCGAATGGGGTATCAGTTGGTATCTGACGGAAGCTCAAGTCATTCACAGCCCAGGGGTCGAACGGGTCCTGGTCGTCCCGGAAAATGCCCGCTGAACTGATCAATGCGAGACAGCATTCATTCAGGGGCTTGCTCAGCGAAGACCACGGGCTCGTATCGAATTCGGACCATTTGTAGGGCGGGAACCCTTGACACTGATACATCTCGTTCAGGGCCGACACGTAATCTATGGGCTTCATTTAGTGCACCTCCTTGCCGTATGATGAGGAATGCTTCTACGAAACTGACAACCACATCGTCATTGCGAGGGAGCGAAGGGTCGCAAACCCGGGCGACCGAAGCATCTCGTTCGTAGCGTTGAAGATGCAAACAGAGATTGCTTCGCTGCGCTCGCAATGACCGCGTGGATGTTTCTTTCACACATAACCTCGCCGCACGCGGGGTCGGCCGTTCGCAAGAGACCATCAAGAGATTGTCCCACTCGGCGATCCAATGCACGGGCACGGCGCGCCGTTCCCCTACGACCCATAAATCATCGCTTCTTGTAAGGGCGGCCCTGCGTGGCCGCCCGCGGGAGAACACGAAGTTCGCCCCTACATGCGTGCATTTTCATGATGTTCCGGGGATTATAATGGCTTTTCTTTCATCGCTGTTGCAGCGGCCAGGAAAACGATATGTTCCTTTCTGAGTGAATAGCTATTATGTCCCCGGAATCCCTGTCCCACGGTTGCGACTGGAAGGGCGCAGCATGCTGCGCCCGTACAATCACATGACTGTCTCTCAAAGCCCCATTTCGCGAGCAACCAATTCTCTGTGGAAATCCGCATCGCCGAACATCTGTTCCGCTGCCTTCGCGCGCTTGAAGTAGAGTTGCAGGTCATGTTCTTCCATGAAGCCAATGCCGCCCATGACCTGATGGCCTAAGGCCACCAGTTTGCGATGCGAATCACTCACCCATGCCTTGCACATCGAGGCTTCCTTCTCGAAGGGAAGGCCTGAGGCGATCTTCCACGCCGCCCCGTACATCATATACTTGACCGTGTCGGCGTAGGTGAGCATATTGGCACAGTGATGCTGAACGGCCTGAAATGCGCCAATCGGGCGGCCGAACTGGGTTCGAACCTTGGCGTATTCGACCGCCATCTCCAGAACTTTCTGGGCCGCGCCGACCATCTCAGCGCTCTTGGCAACGGCAGACATCAGGAGCACCTTCTTCAGAATAGGCCATCCGTTGTCAACATCTCCGAGCAGGTTGCTCCTCGGCACGGCGACCTTATCAAAAATCACCTCGCACTGCTTATCGCCTGCCAGCGTGTCGAGGAGGGCGATTTTGATACCGGCGCTCTTCGCGTCAACCAGGAACAGCGTGACGTCCTCCGGTTCCACGCCAGTTCTGGCGACACAGATAATGGTATCGGCCACATGGGCGTCCGGCACAAAGAGTTTCGTTCCGGAGAGGATATACTGGCCGTCCTGAAGTTTGGCGGCCAGCTTTATTGCACTGGGTGTGTACGTTCCAGCTTGTTCCAGCCATGCCAGCGTCAGAATACGACTTCCTTCGGCGAGTCCGGACAGGATCTCCGCCTTTTGTTTTTCGTTTCCCGCTTCAATCAGCGTGAGTCCGCCGAGGACGACGGTGGAGAAAAATGGTCCCGGCAGGCAATAATAGCCCATCTCAGAGAGGAGAACCACGAGCTCGAGAAAGGTCATACCGGAGCCGCCATATTTCTCGGGAATCGGAAGACCCATCCACCCTAACTCGGCCATCTTCTGCCAGAGGTCTCTCTTGAATCCCTTTTCATCTTTTACCAGTTCCCGCACAAGCTCGCTGGAACATTCGTCGGCCAGAAACTTGTGCGCCGACTCCCTGAGCATACTCTGTTCTTCGGTAAGGTCGTAATTCATTTTCCTCTTCCCTCTCTATTTTCGCGGGAGTTCCAGTCCTCTCAGGGCCATGATACCGCGCTGTATCTCGGATGTTCCCGCATATATCGTCTCGACAACGCTGTTACGGTACAGGTGTTCGACCTGTCCAGCCAGCACCGCATGCTTTGAGCCCTTCTTCAACTGGCCGTACATGCCCAATACTTCCATGGCCGTATTGGCAATGTGTTGGGCCGTCTCGGTGGCAAACAGTTTTTGCATCGATGCTTGGTAATTCGGATGCTGGCCGGTATCGAGCATGTGAGCCAGCCTGTAGTAGAGGTGCTTGTTGCACTCCACTTCAATCCTCAACTGTGCCAGTTTCTGCCGAACCAACGGCTTTTTTGACAACGTTTCTCCATCCACCACGGTCTGCTTTGCGTATTCCAGTAATGCATCGAATATCCGGCGGTAAGCCGCGAGCGGGAACATTCTCTCGAAATCCAATGCATGCATGACATAGTAGAACCCCGCGTTCAGGTCGCCGACAAGGTTTTTCTTCGGCACCTTGACATCGTCATAATAGACCTCGTTGGTTCGCCACCCGGCCATGGTGATCAAGGGTCGAATCGTGATGCCGGGACTTTTCAGGTCCACGATGAGAATTGACATCCCCTGATATTTCCCCGCATCGGGGTCGGTTATTGAAGCCAACCAATGGTAGTCGGCCACGTGAGCATGAGTGTTGAACGTCTTTTGGCCGTTCACAGTGAAAAAGTCGCCGTCGTCTACCGCGCGAATGCTCAAGCCTGCGAGGTCGGAACCTGCTTGAGGCTCCGTGTAGCCGAGGCAGAATTCTACCTCTCCCCGCGCGATAGGCAGCAGCCACTCCTCTTTCATTTCCTCGCTGCCAAAGTGCATGATGGTCGGGCCCGCCATATGCGCAGCAACAAAGACCACTGGCACGCCGGCCAGCGCCATCTCTTCCCGTATCGCGAAGGCTAATATCGTCGAAGCCCCTAACCCGCCATACTCCTTAGGCCAGTTGGGGGTCAGCCATCCGTT
>QZKI01000093.1 GCA_003598055.1 Candidatus Abyssobacteria bacterium SURF_17
CTGCGATTACATTTTCTTCACGGATTGTGACGCGCTTGCAAGCGCCAACGTGTTGGAGGCGCATCTGAGCAATTTTTCGCCGGGTTGCTTTCTCCTCGGCAGCATGATACGAATGTCAAAGGAAGAGACCGAAATGCTCACGCCCGAAGACATCATGGCGGGAGCATTCGAGGGAAAGCTAACCCCCGACATATTCGGGAAGCTGCGCCGCGAGAATCGTATCGCCAGACTTCGCACTTTTTTACGCATGAGACGCGAGCCTCACATATACGGCACGAACTTCTCAGTCACTAAAGACGCATTGTTGAAGGTAAATGGATATGACGAGAACTTCCGCGGGTGGGGCAACGCTGACGGCGACCTGAGGGAACGGCTCAAGATGATTGGGCTGCGTCCCAAGCCGATTTACGATGAAGCCATTGTGCTTCATATGTATCACCAGCGCGACCCGACAGCGCCATTGCGCCTGAACCGCGCCTATGCTCGAAGACGGAACATACCGGCCCGATGTTTGAATGGAATCATGAAACTTCAGAAAGACGGACAGGCTCAATGAGGATTGCCATCGACGCAAGCTCGGCCGCAATATCGAAGAAAACCGGCGTGGCGAAATACATAACGAGGCTGATAGAGCACCTTGAGGGATTAAACGAGGGAAACGAATATCGCATCTACTACCGTTTGTCGCGGTGGAAAAAGCGCGAATACTTCTATCGGCCTCGGAGACAGACAACGAAAGTCAGGCTGTTTCAAGAGCCCTTCTTCCGAGCCGCAGGCATCGATGTCTTTCACGGTCCCGATGCGCGCTTGCCGAGAATCCGCGGTCCGAAGCTTGTGGCAACCGTGCACGACCTGTTCTCGCTTGTCTCCGATGAGTTTGCGGACGAGGATTTCCGCCGCAAGAAAGCGGCGCAGTATAAAGACATCGCCGAGCGGGCCGACCGCATCATCTGCGTGTCGGAGAGCACGCGCAGTGACTTCGTCCGTTTCTTCCCGGAAGCCGCGGCAAAGACGTGTGTTATCTATGAAGGCGTCGATGAGCAGTTTTATCCGAGGCCGGATTCGGAGGTGATGCGGGTCAAGGAGAAGTATGGAATTCCCGGCGATTACGTGCTCTATGTGGGTGCTCTCTCGAAGCGGAAGAACATCATTCGTATGTTCGACGCTTTCCGGCAGGTGCGTCGGCAGACTGGCAGTGACATCCAGTTTGTGGCCGCAGGCAAGCTAACTTACGGCAAAGAGGAAATCCTGAAGTATATTGAAGACAACCGGTGCGAGAGAGAAATCCCTTTGCCCGGCTATGTTGCGGATGAAGACCTTCCGGCCCTTTACAGCGGCGCCCGGGTGCTCCTTTTCACGACGCTTTACGAAGGCTTCGGACTGCCCATTCTTGAGGCACTTGCTTGCGGGACGCCGGTCGTTACCTCTAATATGTCCGCAACGGCCGAAGTTGGAGGCGCCCTCGTGCGACAGGCAAACCCAACGTCGGTTGAGGAGATTGCATCATGTTTGGGAGAAGCGTTGTCGGATAGCGGCCGCGAGCGTGTATCATTGAACCCCGCAGGCAGGTTTTCCTGGGGAAGGACCGCCGAATTGACGCTGGGCGAATACGTATCGTGAGAACAGCAATTCATCACGGCATGAACTTGGAGATACGCTGTTCGAGGGTGTGGAGTATCGCCGTTCCTTCGATAGACTGTCCGTGCGTCGCTCGAGGGCGCCGCTGGGAATTATTATATATCCCTTCTTGGAAAACACGGCCTTTGTCTCCGCCGCCTTTTCCAGATAAAAATTGTTGGCGCCGACCATCTCGAGCACCTCATCGTTAATGGGCTGAAAGTATATCTTCCCGCGCTGCAGGTATTTGTCCTCGAAGTGTTTCATGTTTACGATGAGATAATCGATGTCATTCCTCAGAAGGAATTCAGAAATGGGCTCCTCGCTATCAGCGTAATAGGCACGGAAAAAATCTCGCGTGCGTTCCCTCATTGTCTTGTAGTATTCTGCGTGAATCGGGGAGCTTGCTTCATAGGTAACGAAGACTTTGCGTTTTCCGAAAAGCATGACCCAGTCCATCTCGAACGGGTGTCCCGCGATGAGCGTGTCTTCGGGCAACGCCTGAACGAATTGGAGAAGCTCCGATGGTAAAGGGCACTCTTCAACGGTGCTTGCATCATCCAATTTGTGTCCTTCGAACGCGACGGCAAGTCCGAAGACTATCACGGAGGCAAAGATTCTTCGCTTGCGAGTTTCAAACGTCCTGATGAACCTGACGGAGTTTACGCCGAGGACGATGCAGATCAACACGGCGAATGGATAGGATACATACCGTGAGGGAAAGTACAGGCGAAAGGCAAGCAGTGTGGCAAGATAGTAGAGAAACACACTGCAAAGCGCCAATCCCCACAACGGCCACGGGAAATCGAGCGCTCTCTTCTTCAGCGCCACCGCATATGCAGCAAGCAACAGCCAGAGGTAGGGACGAAACCGCTTCGCATGTGATTCATAGACGTCGGGGAAGTCATTCTCAATAACACGCACTGACAACCTCTTGAACGGCAGCACCTTCAATCGACCCTTCTTCTGCATTTCCGGCATTGCTTTCGCTTCGCGCGCGGAAATGGTCGGGCCAATCTCCGGGTTCTCCGCCACGATTTTTGGGAAGAGAGCCGCGCCGCAAAGCAATGCCGCCGCGCACAGATAACCAAAGCCTCTGCCGTTAAGCCTGAGCGGAAGCGGGCCTTCTGACCTCTGCACGATGCAAAGACTGAAGAGCGGAAGCCCGAGTATGGATACCAAGGGATAGAAGAGGGACCCGACGAAAAGCAGCAATGCCACGATGAGCCACCGCGCATTCATGAGATAAAAGAGCGCCATAACGAGGAGAGGGAACATGAATCCGTGCGGGATTCCCCCACAGAACGACTTGAGATGGCTGGGAAAAAAGAGGAAAAAGGCCACCGTTGCGAATCCCGCCTCCCATCCGGCAATCATTCGACCGATTCGGTAGAGGTAAATAGCTGTGACTATCACAAGGGGGAATGGGAGAATTTTTGAAAAAGTCACCGGCTCGACGAAAATGGAGGCCATGCGGTAAAGCAGTGAGAAACCGAACGGCGTCACAAACTGCACATAATTTGTGATGAGGTCGTTGACAAACAGCTTTTCATTGGAAAACTGTGCCATCCAGGCGAGCCAAAAGCAAACATCCTTATTCCCGATGGCATGGGGATTCACAAGCGTTCCCCACACGACATAGCCGAGCGTTACGGCGGTGACACCGGCCACCGTTACAAGAGAAACGATTTCAATCCGGCGATGGGAGCGCTTGTTCATCTTCGTATGCAGGAGAACACGATTGATAGAGTGAGAACAGCTTTCCAGAAAAGGAATTCTGCCGCGTGCCCCTAATTTAGGTATCCAAGGGCGCGAAGATGCTCGACCATTTCCTCTTCGGCTTCCGGGTTGCCGGAGACGTCGGCAACGGCGCCATGGCCGCCGTACGTTGGGACTTTCCTGACAACCTTTGCATTCCGTGTGTCCGTGGCAATGCAATCCCATATGACACTGCCGGACATATCTTCGGCGACAGGTGTATCGAGCAGATAGAGGACGGTCGGGGCGATGTCGTACACCGATGGGGCATCTATCAGCTTCCCTTTCACAATATCCGGCCCAGCGGCCAAAAGTATACCGTCGGGGGCGTTTGTGTGATGGAATTCGCCGGGTGATTCCATGGTGAATCCGTGGTCGGAGATGATGAGGGTTGTCGTGCCATCATCAATTCTTCCGAGTAGCTCGCCCGCCACCTCATCCATGAACGCATAGTATCGCTCGACCGCCTTGCCATATTTGCGTATTTCCTCAAGGTCAGCCACGGATGGATTCAGGACATCGCTGTATCGCAGGGCGCAGTGGGAGATTATGTCAATGCCTCTCAGGTACACCGCGAAGAAATCGGGCTGTGGCCGGGCGTCGAGGCAATGTTTCGCGACATTGACATACGTGCGGTCCTGTGAGAGGAGAAAACGGAACTCCGACTTCAGTTGGTGCCCTCTATAATCCGAGTCCATTATCTCGCGCGCTTCCTCATCGTCGACATCCAGAAACTCTTGGATGTCGGCCAGCAAGAGCTGTTCCGGTTGAACGATAAGGGAATGTATCTCAGACAGGAAGTCCTCGGGATGCGTCAGCCCGTTGAGCGCTCGCTCCGTGCCATATTTGGCCTCGAGGCGGGCGTAGCTCACGCGGTCGCTGACCACCGTGCCGCTAACCTCTTCCGCAGGCCAGCTCGCCCACCATCCAACTACCGTGCTTTGCTTTCCAGCGCCCGATAGGATGTTCCAAAGCGCTTTTGAGCGCCGCATCCGGCTGGTAACAGGAACTTCACCGAGGAGGCCCAGACTCTCCGCCGCATCTTGAATCTCACCAAAGCCCACCTTGCTTGGCTGCTCCAGGGGGTCAAGATTTATTGCCGTGCGGTAGAACTGGCTGAAGACAAAGTCCGTGATACCGTGTATCTCGGGCGGCATGCCGGTGGCGATTGTCGTCCAGATGGCCGGCGACTCACAGGGCACTATCGTCTTGAGGTTTGCACGACATCCCTCCCGCAGCAACTTCGCAATGTTCGGCATTTTTCCCTCATTCAGCAATCTATCGATTATGTCCCAATCAGCCCCGTCGAGTCCCAAGAGGAAGACCTTGGGGACTGCTGTCTGAGATGCGGGGGGCAGAAGGCCCGCGCTTGCCTGAAAATGTTGAGCGTCCTCCTTGGCCGCCGCTTGAGCCGAATGTGACCGCGGCCACACTAAAATGGCAAGAACGGTTAGGAGGGCTGGAATACACGCCAACAAGGCAATTGCCGAAAAGGAACGTGCGCGGCGTTTACCGGAAGCCAGCATGTGCACATTCAGGAAGAACAAGCACGCGAACAGTGCGGAGCCGGCAAACAGGAACAGCACCTGCAGGGCAATTCTAGAGGGAATTGCGTCCGCCGGGAATTCCTGGTTGTGAACCAGCGCCCTTGCAAAAAGAAGGGCGACCCCTGCAGCGACGGCCCATGTGAGCGTTCTCATGAGGACCCCGGCAAGCGGCAGGTCTCCAGAAATCCTGTTAACACCCTTTATGAGGAACGAGACAGCCAGACCGGCAATTATCCCGGTTGTGCATGAGATGAGGAACACGTATGCGAGAATGAGCAGCGTGCCTCGAGACCCGATTATCGAGGGATTCATGCCAAGGAACAAAACGGAATTGACCATTGCAACCAGAAATCCGGTGCCTCCCCCCATCAATACTCCGAACCGAACCGGTGCGCCACCCGTTTCGTGGACGCCTTGAAATCCGTTGTTGCGAGTATCCTTCATTGTTCACCCAACTTCACGAGGACGAGCTACCACGGCAAAATGCCGCGCCTTGTCCTCTATCAGTTCTCTGACTCTCTTTGATTCACACCGGACGGGCTCCGCAGCAAGATACTTCTCGTCCTGCTCCCGTCCACTCGTCAGCGCAAATGCCACATTTTGTCATAATAGACGAACCATTGTCAATCGCGCTTCAAGCAAGGAAGAGTTTTTCAGCGGACTGCTTTGATTTTCTGGGTTTAATGTGAGAAAATAGTCTCTGTCATTGGAATGTTTGGATTGTATACACGTTGCTCAGACATGAAAATCGCGTATATTGTGTCAGTGTTTCCGTCTCTGAGCGAGACGTTTATCCTGAATGAGATACTGGAGTTGAAGAGACGGGGCTTCGACATTAACGTCTTTTCAATTGGAAAGCCGAAGGACTCCGTATGCCATCCTGAAGCGGCCAGCCTCATGCAGAGCGTCCACTACCTGGAGGAAGAGTTCGGCATAGGCAAGAACCTGAAGAGAGTCTTTCTGTACGCATATTTTCTGCTCGTTTCTCCGATTGGATTCATACGGGCTCTCGATTTCGCTGTGAGATACAGGAGCAAGGGACTGCGGAAAGGCGCTTTCTGGGCGCGACGGTTCAGGCTGATGGGAATCGAGCACATCCATGCTCATTTTGCCGACTTGCCCACAGAGGTTGCGCTGCCAGTATCCTTATTGAGCGGTCTGCCATATACATTCACTGTCCACGCGCGCGACCTGTTTTCGGGGCCGAAGGCAATGGCCACAAAACTGCGGAATGCGCGAGCCGTAATCACACACTGCGCCTATAACAAGCGATATTTGCTCGAGAACTGGCCTGTGATACCCGCCGAAAGCATAGCTGAGATACATTGTTCGATAGAGCCCGGGCAATTTTCCAGGAGCCGTGAATACATGAACACCGGTATGAACATGCTTGCTGTCGGCCGGCTCGTCGAGAAGAAAGGATTACACTATCTTATCGAGGCTTGTGCGAAACTCAAGGAGCGAGGGCTGACATTTACCTGCTCGATTGTGGGCTCAGGCCCGGAGGAAGGCGCCTTGAAGAACATGGTGGAGGAAAAAGGTCTGGCCGGGTCGGTCTTCCTCCTCGGCCCGAAAAGCAGGGTGGAAATCAAGGAGTTGCTTGAAAAGACAACGGTTTTTGTACTGCCCTGCATCGAGGCAGCGGACGGCGACAGGGATTCGCTCCCAACAGTCATTAAAGAGGCGATGGCGATGGAGGTGCCTGTAATCACGACCATGAACGAGAGCATCGGAGAGCTGGTTCGGGATGGCGCAGGAGTATTGGTGGCGCCGCGCGACGTTGATGGGCTCGCCGAGGCAATTGTGAGCCTCTCCGCCATGGACGAAAACGACTTGAAAAGGATGGGAAAGGAAGGCAGAGCAATTATCGAGAGGAGCTTTACGATACAAAGCCAATCCGACAAACTTATCCATTTTTTTGAAGGCAGCACCATGAAATCTGTCTCGCACATGGATATCTCGGACCAGACTATGTAGGTGCGAATTTGTTAGCATGGTCATTCAGCTCTCTTTTGGCTATGGGTGCGCGAACAAATTCGCGCTTACACGACATCGGGACAATCTCACTACGGGAGATTCATATCAGTGGCATTGCATAAAGGAAGGGATAATCATAGGCTCTCAGTGTGCATAGCGACGCAGAACTGCGCCCACAAGCTCGTCAAGGCCATCGAGAGCGTTTTGCCGATTGCCGATGAAATCGTCATCGTTGACGGAGGCTCTTCGGACAACACCGAGGGGGTCGCACGCTCTTTCGAGAAGGTGCGCTATTTTCACCATCCGTGGCAGGACAATTATGCACTCCAGAAGAACTTTGCGATGGACAGGGCGTCGGGCGATTGGATACTGATTCTCGACTCGGACGAAGCGGTCGGCGTGAATATGCGGAAGAAGATTCGCAGGCTCATCGCGTCACGACGGCACGATTGTTACATTTTCCCCACCTATTGGCTGATCGATCAAGACCCGCTGCTCTATGTGAAGAGCGAAAAGCTCTATCCGGATTATCATCAACGACTTTTCCGCAACCTGCCGCAATATCGCTACAGGGAGAATCGGAGGGCGCACATCAAATTTCCCGAGGGAGTTCAAGGAGCGGGCACGAAGGTCAAGGACACACACATCTTTCACTTCGATTACCTACACAATGACCGAAAGGCTCGGGAGGAGAAAGTACGTAAGCGCTCCGAGCTTGCCCCCGATACCGACCATATCAGCCGCACGCACTACCTGTTCGAGGACTACCCACACACAATCAAGAGATGCCGGGAAAAGCTGTGGTGACGGCAATCCGAACACTTCACATCAATGACCAGTCCACATGGCGCGGGGGCGAACGGCAGGTTTTGTATCTCCTCACGGGTCTCAAGGAACGCGGTCATCACGCCGAACTCGTTGCCCAGCCCGGAAGCGTACTCGGGGAACGCGCTAAAGCGGAGGGCATCCCTGCGTATCCTATTCGGATGCGCGGGGAGGCAGATGTGTTTGCCGCCGCCAAAATATCGAGGCTGATTGGCCGCGAGCAGGTTGACATCGTTCATATGCACACGGCCCATGCCCACACGCTGGGCTGCCTCGCATGCGTCTTCAACCGAAGGCCTATCTGTGTCGTGTCGAGGCGAGTGGATTTCCCCATCAACCGTAAACCGTTCGGGCTGCCCGCACTCAAATACCGCTGGAGGGTGGACCACTACATCGCGATTTCCCAGGCTGTGAAAGACATCCTCATAGCCGGAGGCGTGAATGAGGACACAGTGTCTATCGTGCATAGTGGAGTGGGGGCGCCGAAAGTGGAGGGCTCGCGCGAAGAGTTCAGACGCGCACTCGGAATCGCGCCGGAGGAGAAGCTCGTCGGCACTGTCGGAGCGCTGGTGGACCATAAGGGGCATCGCTTTCTCATAGAGGCCGCTCCCCAAGTTCTGAGCAAGGCTCCTCAGACCAAATTCATAATGGTCGGCGACGGCGAGTTAATGCCCTCTCTTCGCTCACTTGCTTCAAAGTTGAATGTTGATAATGCTATAATGTTTGCAGGGTTCCAGCCGGGAATTCATAAATACATAGGAGCTTTCGATGTGTTTGTCGCACCGTCGCATATGGAAGGCCTGAACACTTCAATCCTCGATGCGATGATGCTCGGGCGGCCGGTCATCGGGACAACTGCGGGCGGAATTCCGGAAATCATCGAACACGGGAAAACCGGTCTGCTGGTGCCGCCGAAGGACCCCGCTGCACTTGCCGAGGCAATCGTCACCCTCGTCACAGAGCCCGGCAAGGCAGAGAAGCTGGCGCTGGCCGGGCAAGGACGCGTGCAGCAGAGATTCACGGCTGACCATATGGTCGAAGGCACGATTGCGGTGTACGAGAAACTTCTGAACGAGCGATGCAAGAGCTAAAGAAATATTTCAGAATTCTATTCTACCTGAAGCCGTACAAATGGCTTGTCGTGCTCACACTTGCTAGCTCAATCCTTGTTGCTTCGTCGTTCGCTGGGGTCATTGGCGGCGTTAAGCCGGCCGCCGACCTGTTTTTCGGGGACTTTGACCTCAGCACGTATCAGAAGCTGCCGTTCGTGAATACCAAACTGGGAACAGAGCTATTGACCGCGGTCGAAGCGTTGGTTAAGCGTGACAGAGGCAGGGCGCTTGTACTTGTGGCGATGGGCATTGTCGTGCTTGCGTGCGTCCGGGCAGTCTTCAAATTCATTCAAGGATATACGGGATCATATCTGGCCAATCGCTTGAGAATGGATGTTTCACTCCAACTCCACGACCGCGTGATAAACCAGTCGCTCTCTTTCTTCAGCAAGGAAGGTGTGGGTAACACGATTTCCGTGTTCAGTTATGATGTGAATTTGATTCATAGCGGAGCCAAGATCATATTCGACAAGATTGTTCTGGAGCCCCTCAACGTAGCGGCGGGCCTGATCATCGCTTTCCTTATGAACCCCAAGTTGGCGGCGATAGCCGCCGTCGGATTTCCCATCATCGGGTATGCAGTCGGGCGTTTTGGCCGACAAATAAAGAAGAACACGCGCAAAAGTCTGAAGAACCGGGCAAGCATCCTGTCGCTGCTTCAGGAATCACTGTTCGGCATCAAGATTATCAAATCGTTCGTCATGGAAAATTACGAGCGAGACCGTTTCGAGGTGGAAAACAAGAGGCTCCTGAGAAATGTGATGAAGGCCGTGCGCGCACACGAGCTGATGGCTCCGCTCACCGACGTTATCGCAGCCCTCGGCGTGGGATTGTTTATTCTTCTGGGCGGGCGGGACGTGCTGCAAGGGGAAATGTCTACAGGCGACTTCGTGACGTTCTATGTCGCTCTCGGTTGCATCCTCGGGCCGCTGCGTGCGCTCTCAAAGGCTATGGGCGATGTACAGACGAGCCTCGCCGGCGCGGCCAGAACCTTCGAGTTCATGGACAAGCTGCCGGAGGTCAAGGATGCGCCTGGCGCTACGGCGATGCCTCCGATAAGAGGGCACGTAGTCTTCGATAATGTGAGTTTTGCCTATGACGGCATGAAGAACGTCATTCATAATGTCAGCCTCGAGGTCAATCCGGGCGAGGTCGTCGCGCTCGTGGGATTCAGCGGCGCGGGCAAGACCACGCTTATTAATTTGCTGCTCCGGTTCTATGACGTATCGGAGGGGGACATCTGTATTGATGGCATTGATATCCGGGAGGTCGCGCAGGCTTCGCTCCGTTCGCAGGTGGGCCTTGTCACGCAGGAGATAATCCTGTTCAACGATACGGTGGCAAACAACATCAGCTTCGGAAGAAAGGATTACTCGCGGGAGCAGATCATCAGCGCGGCAAAAGCAGCGAACGCGCACGAGTTCATCGAGGACTTGCCGCAAGGGTACGACACCGTAATCGGTGAACGCGGCATGCTGCTTTCCGGCGGGCAGCGCCAGCGCCTCGCCATCGCTCGCACGGTCCTCAAGAGCCCGGCGATATTCGTGCTTGACGAGGCAACGTCCTCGCTCGACAGCAAGAGTGAATCGCTCATTCAGGAGGCGCTCACGCGCCTCATCAAGGGGCGTACGACGTTCATTATCGCACATCGCCTCTCGACGATACAGAATGCGGACAAGATCGTGGTGCTCGACGACGGATGTGTCGAGGCCATCGGTCCTCACGAGGCCCTTTACACAAGCAGTCCGGTCTACCGCAGCCTGTATGAGAGGCAGTTTCTCGCGCCGCCGGAGTCGGTGGTCACTCCGGGGACATAATTGCTGTTTCTTCGAGAAAAACGAAAAGCTATGCTATCGACCCCTTCCTCACTGGCATGTAACATGAGGAAAGAATCGGTCCCGCGATTCTGTAGGCGCAAATTTATTCGTATTCGCATTGCGTAAACAGGCCGGAGAACCATGCGAATGAATTCGCACCTACAGACGAACATCTCCTATTCTCAATCGTGGGACAGATTCAAGATAAGTGCTATGTCCGCGGAATAAGAAGAACAAGATATGCAGAAGGCAATCGTCGTCATCCCGGCACGATATGGTTCCACTCGGTTGCCCGGCAAGGCGCTTGCCGACATCGAGGGCAAGCCGCTGGTTCAGCACGTGTACGAGCGGGCTCGAATTTCCCGGCTGGCTTCTGATTGTCTCATCGCAACCGACGATGAGAGGATCAAGCAGGCATGCGAGGCGTTCGGGAGCACCGTGATGATGACATCACCCCATCACAATTCCGGCACCGACCGAATGGCAGAGGTGGCGACGAGAACTGACGGAGAAGTGTACGTCAATGTTCAAGGTGACGAGCCATTCGTAGACCCCGAAGCGGTCGACCTCCTCATCCGTATGATGCGCGACAACCCCGCAATAAAGATGGGTACGCTCAAAAGACCATACGAGTCGTACGATAGTTTCGTGAATCCTAACTTGGCGAGAGTCGTGTGCGACAAGGATGATTTTGCGCTGTATTTCTCGCGTGCACCCATACCTCCGATGAGCCGCGAGGAGTTCGAGTCGTCAGATAAGCGCAAGCTTGCCTTCAAACATGTCGGCATATACTCGTTCCGACGAGAGTTCCTGCTCGAGTTCGCTCAGATGCCGCCTTCTCCTCTCGAGAAAGCAGAACGGCTGGAACAGCTCCGGGCACTCGAAGCAGGCGTCAAGATAAAGGTATTGACGACGAACTACGAGTCTATCAGCGTTGAGACACCGGCCGACCTGGAGCGGGTGCGCGCATTGTTCGCGCGGAGAAGGTAACGGAGATGCCCAAGCCCGTTGTCGGAATCACAGTGGGCGACCCGGCCGGTATCGGGCCGGAAATCGTTTCGAAGGCCCTGAACAACCGGCGCGTGCAATCCCTCTGCCAGCCGGTCGTATTCGGGACCGCTCGTTTTCTCAATACCCCGACTCTGAAAACCGATCCTGTCAGGGGCCACGACAACATCATTCAGGCTCCCTTTGAGCGGTCACACGGCGGCACGATAGTCCGACTCTTTGAGGTTGAAGTCAAGGGCACAATCGAGTCCGGGAAGCGAAGCGCGAACTCTGGCAAAGCTGCCATGGCGTACCTGGATGCGGCCATACGGGCCGCACAGCGGCATGAAATTGATGCGCTCGTGACGGCCCCCGTGAGTAAGTCGGCGATCCGCATGGCCGGAATGCATAGTTTTGTCGGTCACACGGAGTACCTCGCGCAGGTCACCGGCGCCCGTTTGTTTGCCATGATGTTTTACAGCAAGCGGCTGCGAGTAACTCTGGTCACGACACACCTTCCTCTCAAAGACGTCGCAACTTCGGTCACCAGCAAGAAGATTCTCGGCGCGATCACTCTCTCAAACGATGCTCTCAAGAAACTCGGCTTCGATAGGCCGCGCATTGGAGTTGCGGGCATCAATCCGCATGCCGGGGAGGAAAAAGCTTTCGGGGACGAGGATGTGAGGATCGTTGCTCCGGCAGTTCGCAAGGCCCGGGAGAGAGGAATAGACGCGCAAGGTCCTGTCCCCGCCGACACGTTATTCCGCGCCGCATACAAAGGCGAGTACGACCTCGTGGTCGCCATGTATCACGACCAGGCTCTGGCCCCGTTCAAGATGATTGCCTTCGACGAGGGTGTCAATGTGACTCTCGGCCTGCCGTTCGTCCGCACGTCCGTTGACCACGGCACTGCTTTCGAGATTGCGGGCAAAGGGGTCGCTTCTGAGAAGAGCCTTGTCGAGGCGATAAAGCTTGCCGTCCGACTCTGCACATGAAAGTGCGCTCAGCCGAACTTCTGAAGAAGCATCATATCAAGCTCAAGAAAACACTTGGGCAGAACCTGCTTCTTGACCTGAATATAAACCGGAAGATGGTTGATGCGGCCGGTGTCGGGCCGAACGATTCCGTCGTCGAGGTAGGCGCAGGAATCGGCGACCTCACCGAAATACTGGCCGAACGGGCGCGCGAGGTGCTCACAATCGAGATAGACCGCGCCTTTGAGCCTGCGTTGCGGGAAAGGTTCGAGGGAAACCCGAAGGTCACGCTATTCATGGGAGACATTCTGAATCATTCCGTAAATGAACTCGTTGACCGATTTCTTCCGGCGGCGCAGAGTTTGAAGATGGTCTCGAACCTGCCTTATTACATCACGTCGCCGACACTCATGCATTTCCTTGAGAGCCCTGCCGCATTCATTTCGCTCACGGTCATGGTGCAGAGGGAGGTGGCGGAACGCATCGTGGCCGCGCCGGGTGGAAAGAATTACGGACTGCTCTCGCTGGCATGCCAATTTCATGCGCGGCCGCGGATTGTCCATGTGGTTTCCCGAAAATGTTTCTTGCCCCCGCCCAGGGTGGAATCGGCAATCGTGCATCTCGCCTGCCGCGACGCCTTGCCGCTTTCCGGGCAGGAGAGCGACATTTTTTTTGACATAATCCATGCTGCATTTGGTCAGAGACGCAAGAAGCTCGTGAATGCCCTGACTTCTGCCAAACGGCCCATGTTTTGCGATAAGCATTGGGTGACACAGCTCTTGCAGGACAGCGAGATTTCGCCCGATTGCCGCGCTGAGACCGTCTCACTGGAAGGTTACGTGCGGCTTGCGCTCGCGGCATCCGAAAAGCTAGCCCGGCAAGACTAATCCACAGATTATCCACACCAGAGACTTCCTGCACGCAGGCATGGAAGATTCATAAATCATTGATATGTCACGTATTATCCACTTACATTCAACGAGTTTTGGAGTAAAGACATGCGACCTTGGGGAAACTGTGGATAAGTCGCATATTGGGGTATCATCGTTGACTGAATGGTGTGGACAGCATTGTGGAAACATGCCTTTCTGACGCAAGAACGCTTATATGGGCTAAAATTGACCTATTAGTGCGCATTATTGCTCTATTTTCTCAATTTATCTGTTGATTTCTGAGGTGGATATTCGATAGTATCTGTGTGTTTAGCACTCAATGGGTGAGAGTGCCAGCAGAACGAAAACCAGCCAATTTCTGGGTGAAAAAAGGAGGGAGTAGACATAATGAAGCTCAGACCGCTCAAAGACAACATCGTCGTTCAGGTGCTCGAGGCCGAGGATAAGACCGCAGGAGGATTATTCCTGCCTGACACCGCGAAGGAGAAACCACAGCAGGCCAAGGTCATCGCCGTTGGAACCGGCAGAAGATTGAAGAACGGCAGCGTTGTCCCGCTGAGTGTTGCAAAGGGCGATAAGATCCTGTTTGGCAAATACTCGGGAAACGAAGTCAAGATTGAGGGGAACGAGTATCTCATCATCAGCGAGAAGGATGTTCTAGCGATTCTTGAATAGATAGTGTGGAGGTAGATATGCCAGCGAAGGAGCTTTTGTTTGACGAACAGGCCCGGCAGGCGCTGTTGCGCGGGGTGGACAAACTTGCCAATGCCGTCGGCATCACCCTCGGCCCGCGCGGACGTTATGTGATACTAGATAAGAAGTTCGGTCCTCCCACTATAATCAATGATGGGGTGACCATCGCCAAGGATATCGAGTTGGAAGACCACTTCGAGAACATGGGCGCCCGGCTGATACGCGAAGTGGCCACCAAGACGCAGGACGATGCGGGGGATGGCACCACGACTGCCACGGTGCTTGCCCAATCGATGATACAGAGTGGCATCAAGATACTCGCTTCCGGGGCAAACGCCATGGCGCTCAAGAGAGGGATCGATAAAGCGGTGGAAGTGGTTGTCGGCGAGGTCAAATCGCGGAGCAAGTCCATCAAGCAGCGCGATGAAATTGCTCAGGTAGCCACCATTTCTTCAAACAATGACCCTCAGATAGGCGAGATGATCGCCGAGGCGATGGAAAAGGTTGGCAAAGAGGGCGTTATCACGGTCGAGGAAGCGAAAACTCTCGAGACCAACCTGAAAGTGGTCGAGGGCATGCAGTTTGACCGAGGGTATCTCTCGCCGTATTTCATGACCGACATGAACCGAATGGAGACGGTGCTGGAGGAGCCGCTTATTCTGCTTCACGACAAGAAAATTTCGTCGATGAAAGACCTTCTGCCGCTGCTCGAGCGTATCGCTCAGTCGGGCAGGGCGTTGCTCATTATCGCCGAAGATGTGGACGGCGAGGCGCTGGCCACGCTCGTCGTGAACAAGTTGCGCGGCACGTTGAAAGTGGCCGCCGTGAAGGCTCCGGGATTCGGCGACCGGCGCAAGGCCATGCTCGAGGACATCGCAATCCTCACGGGCGGACAGGTCATTGCCGAGGAACTCGGCCTGAAGCTTGAAAACGTCACTATGGACATGCTCGGCCGGTGCCGGCGCGCAATGATTGACAAGGAAAACACGACTATCGTGGAGGGCGCCGGCGAAGAAAAGAAGATAAACGGACGGGTTGCCCTGATCCGGAGGCAGATAGAAGAGACAACCTCGGACTACGACCGCGAGAAGTTGCAGGAACGGCTGGCGAAACTCGCGGGCGGAGTCGCCATCATAAACGTGGGCGCGGCAACCGAGGTCGAGCTGAAGGAGCGCAAAGCGCGCGTGGAGGATGCCGTTTCCGCCACGAAGGCGGCCGTCGAAGAAGGCACTGTGCCCGGAGGAGGGGTCACGCTCCTGCGAGCCGGAGAGGCCATCAGCAAGCTCAACCTCGAGGGCGACGAGAAGACAGGCGCGATGATTCTTAAGCGGGCGCTCGAAGAGCCTGCCCGAGTGATTGCGCGCAACGCAGGGCAAGAGGGCTCCGTCGTCATCGCGAACATCAGAGCGAAGAAAAACCACGATTACGGATTCAACGCGGTCACGTTGCAGTATGAGAGCTTGCTCAAGAGCGGGATTGTGGACCCGACCAAAGTCACCCTCACCGCTCTCCAGAACGCGGCGAGCATAGCCGGCATATTGCTTACGACCGAGACGCTGATAACTGAGAAGAAGGAAGAGGAAGACAAGAAGAAAAAGAAGATGCCTCCCATGCCACACGGCCATGGGATGCACGGCATGCCCGGAATGGGCATGTGACGAATATTTGACTGGGTGCAAAAGAGGGGGCAGTGTGCACGCTGTCCCCTCAATTTTTTGGGCTTTTCGCAGACGCCCGCCGCTGTGTCTCTCGCTCTTCGGCCCATACTGTCTTGTAGACAGCCATCGTGGGACCCCCGCATACTGCATTGAGCTCAAGCGATATTGAGAAGACGGGGATGAGTTCGTCGTGAGCCGGGAAGTCCGGAAACCAATTTGGGAAGAATATCACGTAATCCGGCTTGTTTCGGGCGACAAACTCGAAAACTCCGTTTTCTTTATCTCGGTAGCTCAGTATCTCCGGCGTTACCAGCCCACCAAGGTCGAGGACCTTTCTCTCCGAGAAATAGGCGATCGCGCCGATGTCGTTTACCGCGAGCAAGGTATCGGGCGGAGTGTTTTCGCGCGCCCAGCGTCCGATTCTCACCTGCATCTCATTGATGTTCTGCACGCCAAGCGCATAGAACTTCGAATTCTCGTATTCCTCTATTGAGAGTGAGACGAGCAGCATCGCGACCACGACTGCCAGAATGCCCCGGGTGAGACTTGTCGCCATTTTTTCCTTGACCCAGAATTCCTTCAGAATGGTGCGGATGAACGAAACGCAACCCTGCAAGCCCACTACTGCCATCACGACGTATAGAGGCGTCAGATTGCTCATGTATCTGAACATCCATCGAAGGCCCATCCTCGATGGAGCCAGAGCGCCGACGAGGACGGGATAGAGGATGAACGTGAGGGGGATGAGCAACGCTTCGTTCGTCGCCCCTTTTCGAAATGAACGCGCTAAGACCATGGCCATTCCCACGAACATGAGCCAATAAAGAAAGACATTATGACTCCGCGAGACTTCGAGGAGGTTGGATACATAGAGCGCTGGATATGAGAAGACCGATTTATGCAATTCCTGCAGGTTCAAATGGGCCAGCGCGGGCAAGAGTCCGCCTCCCCTCTTCGCGAGGTACGTGCTCGGGAAAAGACTGCCAACGCTCAGATAGTTAAAGACAAAATACGGGCTCAGGAGGAGGAAGAAAAAGAAGAGATGAGTAGCCGCCCGAACTGCGAAGCTTGGCAGTTTCTCCTTTCTGTCAACCCGGCTAATCAGAAAGTCGTCAATGAGGGCGAGAAAAATCAGCAGCAGCGACTCCGGCCGGGCAAGTGAGGCAAGCGCAAACACACCGGTGCGTGCGTATTGCTTCGGCCCTGTCTCGGCACGATACAGAAGATGCAGGTAGATGCCTCCAGTAGTAAGAAATACGGAAAGCATGACCTCCATTCCAGAAAGCGCTCCCCACATGAGCCTCGAGGTCATAGCAGTCAGTAAAGCGCCGAGAAAAGCAAAATGAACATCATCAAGAAGGCGAATGAGGATCTTAAACACCAGAAGACAGACGAGAGCATACAGCACAAGGCTCATCACTTTTGCAGAGATGATGACATTGGGCACGACGAGATATGCTGCCGCGAGCATCAGCGTCCATAGCGGCGCCGTGGAGCCGGATACAGGAATGCCGGGATTGTATGACATGCCGTAACCGCGCGCCAGATTTCGCGCAAAATGGGAATGTATCCATGCATCATCCAGCGGGAAGCCGGGCGCGCCGGCCACTTTCAATTCTTGATGGAGATGAAGGGCGACAAAGAGCAGAATGACGACCGCGACGATGGCCATTGTGGCCGTGTTTCTTGGTGTGAACTTCATGCGACCAGTCTTTGGCTTTTCCTGTCCATGCGATGGATGAAGAACCAGTAAAGGCAGGCGCTGCCCGTAATGGAAAAGAACAGCGAGAGGGAGAACAGCACCAGGGTATCAAGGACTCGCAGTGCTACCGTTACATACTGAATGGCTGTTGCTCTCTGCCCAAGCGGAAGATATGAGGAAGCCAAAGCTGCAATAGCTGAGACATTGGTGATGCTGCCAATCAGGTCCGGCTGCGAGAAATATGGAATACGGACCATCGAAACCCGCATGGAAAGCAATGAAAGACTCAGCAAGAGCGCGAGCCAAAGAAGCATCATTCTACTGAGTGAGGCTTTGTGGCTTTCGAGTCTCGAGGATTGGCTTGCGCGCTCGCGGTCGAGGCTCGATTCAGGTGAAGCGGCGAGAATCCGGGCGAATGGGTAGACTTCCCGCGTCTTTACGATGCCATACGCGAGAACAGCACCCAGGCAAACGGCCAGCCGCATAATGCTATTTCCCACGCAGGCGAGGAGCACGATGACCAGGCAGGTTGCCGCTCCGTACGCGAGCAGAGTCGTGTATGGGTCCTTACTCGCAGGCGCTGTGCAATCTTCCTTTACAGATGCCATTTCTCACCAGGACACTGCCGGCGTTTATACACGCAATCATTGGCCGAAGAGATGCTTGGCCAGGCGTTTGCCGAGCCCTATGCATGTGAGCACTGGCGGCAGCCCCCATGGTTCAGGAATAACGCTCGTATCACAGAGATAGAGATTCTCAACCCGCGTCTGCAGGTTCTTATCCACCACATGGCCGACTCGGGCCGTGCCACCCGGGTGCGCGCCGCGGTCAATGGTGCAGAATATGTCGTCAACCTCGCAGCCAGCCTGCTCTAGGATTTTCTCGGCGATGCGGGTTCCATGGTCCAATTTCAGCCGGTCATCGTAGGTAAGCGGCTTCGAGAACGAGCCGTCGAGGTTGATGCGTCCGCCCATGTCATCGCGGATTTTTACCATGATGCCGAGGACGGAGCGATAATTCACCCACTTCGTCAGCGAGCGCGGATTGCGCAGGCCGATGGACGCCCCGAACAAGAGCCATGGCTCGACAATCGGCGAAAGGATGAAGCCGTCCTTTTCATGATGCTCGTACGTGCCGACCGACATCTGCGGCGCGGATGCGCTTCCCACCCCCTTGTCGCGCGGAACTCCATATACCATGCGGAGCGGGTCACAGAAGAATCCTTGGCCGGCTTCCGGTATGCCGGATCGCTGGAGGATGACCGGCGTGCCCATGCCGCCGGCTGCGATGATTACCCGTTGAGCGCGTACCTCGACGGGGGTTTTTAAGGCATTGTGCCCTCGTATGCCGACAGCTTTGCCGTTCTCGGTGATGACTTCCCTCACGGCCACCCTGTTCAGCAGGATGGCCCCTCGGCTCACGGCGTCGGCCACGTAGTTTGCGGCCGTCCACTTTGCGCCGCGCTTGCAGCCAAGGATGCAGTCTGAGCAGCCGGGCGCGCATTTGTCGGGGTCGATGAATTTTCTGAACGGTTCCCAGTCATATCCCAGTTCGTTCGCGGCAGACATGAGGCGGCGGTTGGCGGGGCCGAGCAATTCGTCTGGAAGCGCAGTGACCTTCAGCTCTTCCTCAGCCTCATTCACCTCATACGTTATGTCAATCCCGTATTTGTCTTTGAGCCATGCGGGAGGGCGGCAGGCAGTCGCTGTGAATACCAGCGTCGAGCCGCCGGTAGCGAGCGCGCGCACGACGTTCAATCCTTCTTCTGAATAAACGAGTCCCCCACGGTCAATGTGTTTCAAGATGGAGAGATGGGAGCCGATACGGTTGGGATGGCGCCCTCCCTCGATGAAGACGACGCGCTTTCCCGCACGCGCGAGCTCGCGGCCCACCGTCGCACCGCCGGGCCCCGTTCCCACAACGACGGCATCAGCTTCTATCCGGATGGTTTGATGATTTGCGGGACTCATGGCAAGTCCTCCGTTTGTTTGGGGTGGCGAAAGGATAATGGTCGTTCACTAACCCACAGCAACAACAGATAAGAAAAACGCAACCTAACACGGTCATTATATACTGTGAAGAGCCGGGGAGGCAACTAGGCAATGTGCCACGGGTCTGTGATATGAAAGGTGGTTCATGCGGCATCAGGAACCCGTGAAGTGGGGTTTGCGCTTCTCAAAGAAGGCGGAGATGCCCTCGAGGGCGTCGGCCGATTTTATCAGCCGGGATTGCACCGCAGCGACTTCATCGAGCGGCGCACGTGAGTCAAGCAGTTCCTTGGCCGCCGCCATCGCGAGCGGGGCGTGAGAACTGAGTTTTTCCGCGAGTTCTCCCACGGTTCCATCCAGCGATGGCTGTTCCACCACAAGATTGACCAGTCCGATGCGGTACGCTTCCTCCGCGCTTATGAGGTCTCCCGTCAGGATGAGCTCCTTCGTCTTGGCGATACCGATAAGAGGAGGGAGTCTCAGCGTGGCGCCGAGCGCGGGCACAATGCCGATCTTTACGTCGGACAGCCCGAGCTTCGCGCCCCGGGCGGCTACACGGAAATCGCACGCGAGCGCGAGCTGCAAACCGGCGCCCACGGCGTGTCCGTTAATTGCGGCGATTGTCGGCTGGGGGAGCGCCTCGACCGTGTCGAATACGCTCTGCGCCTGCCGGATGCCGTGGGCGAGTTCGTCGCCCTCCGCTCCCGAACGATATTCGCTCACGTTGGTCAGGTCGGCCCCCGAGCAGAAGGCGCGTCCCGCCCCGGTGAATATGACCACGCGAACGTCTGCTTTCTTGGAGGCGGTCTCGACTGCCTGCCCGAGGTCACGGAACATTGCTGGACTGAATGCGTTTAGTCGCTCCGGCCTGTTGAGGGTCAGCGTGAGCCGGGGGCCCTCCTGCTTCCACATGAGGGTTTCGAATGAGCGTGGTATGGTCATCGTACTCCCGAAGCTGCTTCGTTGTGGTCACTGCCCGTAGCGCTCGCGATAGAACTGTTTGATTTGCTCTCGCTCCTCTGCGCTCAAACCCTTCGTCCATTTGTGAAGGTCGCTCGCCATGTGTTCGGCGGTGACGCCGGGCAAGAGGCGTTCGGCCTCCGGGATGAACTCGATGTAGAATCGGTGGGCGATGTCATAGAAGCCGTGCCACTGCGTGTAGTCCGGGCCCATCATCGAGGCGCCGTGGCGTGCGCGTCGTCCCTCGTGATGCCAGAGATAGAAATACGTCCACTCGATTTCCTCATCGAAGGGTGTCGGGTTGATTTTGCCGGCGACGAGCAGACTCTTCATGATAGCCTGAGCGGGCTTTGCAAATTTCTCGTTATAGAGTTCGATGACGTCATCGAACTGTTGGTAGAAGCCGTCCACGTATGCGGGAGTGTGACAGTTCTGGCAGACAAGTTTCATTCGGTCGCGTCTTTGTTCCCAGTTCTCGAGCTTTATCGAAACTTCAGGACGGAGCGTCCAACTGATACGTGTGCCGATGTCATGTGTGAGGGTCAGGCCTTTGGCCGCGCTCATATGACATGTTGCGCACGTGGGCGCGGCATCGTAGTCGATGCCGAGCACCCATGTGTCGTTCGAGAGGTTCATTTTATGGATAAATGCGCGAAAGGCGATGCCGTGTTTGGACTCGGTGTATATCTCGTACTGCGGATGGTCAGGGCCGAGATGGCACTTACCGCAATTCTCGGGCTGACGCGCGAGTGCGGGTGAGAACGCATGGCGTGAGTGGCACGCAGAGCACGAGCCTTTGCTGCCGTCGGGGTTTAATCTGCCGATGCCCGTGTTCGGCCACGTCGTCGGGTCGAGCTTTCCCTTCTCGAGCACCTTTATCTCCGACCCGTGGCACTGTTTGCAGCCAGAATTTGCGGCGGGCACTCCTTCTACGACTTCGCCGAGCACGTTGTCGAGCGAGCCAAGGATTTGTCCACCCTTTGCATGATGGCTTCCATCGAACTCCTTGACTTCTTTTTCATGACACGCGGCGCAGTCTTTCGGCGAGACGATGATGGAGATGGTGGCTTCATAATGTTCGAACGCGTCGACGTCG
Source organism: Candidatus Abyssobacteria bacterium SURF_17 (assembly GCA_003598055.1). Lineage (GTDB taxonomy): Bacteria > Abyssobacteria > SURF-5 > SURF-5 > SURF-5 > SURF-17. Next base: position 21,605 of record QZKI01000093.1, read on the forward strand.
GTCGGCTGGGCCGCGTGACATTCGTAGCAGCCGACTCCATTCTTTGCATGCGCGCTCTGCTGCCATTGGCTGACGATGACGGGTGCGATTTCACTCTCCCTGTGACAGGTGACGCACTGCTGGGTTTGTTCCGATTGTTCCGCGAGCATCGCACCGGCCATCTGTCTCGGCTGTACGGAAACTGGGCCTGTCTCCGAGTGCGCGCTCCGAGCGAGTATTGTCGCAAAGAAGCAGAGCGACGCAGCCGAGACGAACGCGATCTTGAAGAGTCGACGCACGTAACAGACCATTTTCTACCTCCGTGTTATTCTCAACGCATACTGAATCGCTTGCACAACAAAACAAGTATAGCCACGAATTGGCGAGTATGCAAACAACTCGACGGAAAGGAAAGCGGAAAGGCCATCCGTGCGAAAAAAATTGCTGGTTTGCGAGCGCGAAACGGGACGTTGAGGGTCTCTTGCTATATGATGTGGTTTTTCCTCTTGACATGCACTACATGTCGTGGTATAATTTCTCATGACACTTGGGGCCAGTGAGATCCATTGACCCATGATCCCGTCGGTGCTCAACTAACTACCATGGGGAGGAAAGTATATGCCAGCAAAGAAAAAGGCGGCTAAGAAGAAACCCGCCAAGAAGAAAACCGCAAAGAAGAAATCCGCAAAGAAAGCCACGAAGAAGAAGAAGTAACCTCATCCACTGGCCCCAAGTGCCCTTCACAATTTCCTGCCAGTGGGAGAGCTCAACGCAGTTCAACTTCGAGAACGTGCCTTATTCTTGCCTGATGTCGTGTCCGTTCATGATGTCTCTTCCTTGAACGAGTACTGTGCGTGTGCTAAGATATGCTTGAAATCCAATTGCATAACACTGCGGTGGCGCCCATGCCGACAATTAACATACTCACAGAGGACACGGCGAATAAGATTGCCGCCGGAGAAGTGATTGAACGGCCCTCCTCGGTGGTCAAGGAGTTGGTCGAGAACGCGATCGATGCCGGGGCGCGCAAGCTGTCGCTCGAGCTCGAGGCAGGCGGGAAAAGATTAGCGCGTGTTTCCGATGACGGGTGCGGCATGTCGTATGAAGATGCTCTCTTGTGTCTCGAGCGGCATGCGACGAGCAAGATATCGAACGCTTCCGACCTCGATGCAATCGCGACGTTCGGATTCCGGGGTGAAGCGATTCCGAGCATCGCGGCGGTGTCTGAAATGGAGATTATCACGCGGGCGCGCGATAGACTATCGGGCACGCGGGTGGTTGTTGAGGGAGGAGTCATCCGAGATGTAAGCGAGACGGGCGCTCCGGTCGGCACGCAGATGACAGTGCGCCGCTTGTTCTTCAACACTCCTGCAAGACGGAAATTCATGAAAGCTGCTGCAACCGAGCTCGGTCATGTGACAAACATGGTTCAGAGACAGGCCCTCGCTCATCCGCATATCAATTTCCGCCTGGTCAGTGGAGGACGCGAGACGCTCAATCTTCCTCCCGCCGGCTCGATACGCGACCGGATCGCCCTCATTTGGGGAAATGAGTTCGTGCGAGAGCTCAGCGACGGCGTCCATCGGAGCGACGGCCTGACCGTATCGGGATACTTCGGCACTCCCGCGCTCACGCGCTCCAATCGCGACCACCAGTTCTTTTTTCTCAACCGCAGGCCGATAGTGAACAGATTGCTTGGCAAGGCGTTGGCCGATGCCTATCGCGGCGTTGTGATGAGTGACCGCTTTCCGGTCGCATTCATCTTTATTGAGATAAGACCTCATATGGTGGATGTCAACATTCATCCGACGAAGCGAGAGGTGCGCTTCGCCAATCCGAATATTGTCCTCGACGCCTTGCGGGAGGCGGCGAGAGCGGCGTTAAAGAGTACTCGCCCTGCTCGCAACGTGGCTTCCGCCGCGTTGCGAACACAGTCAGATGCCGGTGCAGGGGCGCAGCATGCTGAACCCTTACAAAATCCGAATGGGAAGCCAGGTACGGGCGCTGTCTTTAGCGGGAATTCGCTGTTCCAAACCATCCGCGTGGATGAGGTGAGCATCGAGGCCGTGCTGCCGATGCTTGAGGAGGAAGAGCAACGTCGGCCGCGGCATCCTTCTGCTGTCATGTGGCCGACTGCCGACTTTTCGGCCGTGTCGCCTGACATCCGCCTGATACGGCAGGTCTTCAACTCCTATTTGCTTTGCACGGACGCTGACGGCCTCATCATCGTGGACCAACACGCGCTTCACGAGCGTGTTCTGTACGACGAACTCGTGCGCAAGAGCGACCGCACGCACCCGACCACACAGCAGATGCTGATACCCATTACGATAGAGTTTTCTCCTGACCGCGCCGAAGTGCTCTCGGCTCACCTCGGGCTTTTCTCACAGATCGGGATTGAGATCGAGCCTTTCGGGCCGAGGACGTTTGCGGTGACTGCACTCGCGCGTGTTCATAGTGAGAATCGCGTGGACGAAATCGTGCGCGAGGGTGTTGACGAGCTTTATCTTGGCCTGAGATTGAAGGCGCCGCGCGAGATACTGCGGAGGCTGATGACCATCTCTGCCTGCAAGAACTCCATCAAAGCCGGTGACCCGCTGAGCGACAGAGAGGCGGAGATGCTCGTGGAAAAGCTCAAGGAACTTCCACGGCCCCCCACCTGCTTACACGGGAGACCCCTCGTGCTGCGGCTGACCGAGGCGCAGATTGCGCGCGCGTTTGGCCGCAAAGGCTGAGGCGTAATGCCAGACTTTCTTGTGGTCTGCGGCCCCACCGCTTCGGGCAAATCGAATGTGGCGGTATTGCTCGCGGAGGCGCTCGGCGGCGAAATCATCTCCGCCGACTCGATGCAGATATATCGGGGCCTCGACATCGGCACCGACAAGCCCTCGGCAGAGCTGCGGAAGCGTGTGCCGCACCATATGATTGATGTCGTCGAGCCGCAGGAAGGATACAGCGCCGCCCGGTATGAGCGCGAGGCGGTAGCGGTCGTTGACCGACTGCTCGGGCGAGGAAAAATTCCCATCGTGGTCGGTGGCTCCGGCCTGTACATCCGAGTTCTCATAAATGGCATCTTCCCCGCGCCCCCCGCATCTGTTCGCGCCAGAAATCGTCTGCGGCAGGAGGCGGAGGAAAAGGGTGTTCGCACGCTCTATGAGAGGCTTGCTGCGGTCGATCCTGATTATGCCCGCGTGGCCGCGGCGACGGACCTTCGAAGAATCGTGCGCGCCCTGGAGGTGTTCGAGCTCACCGGCTCCCCGTTCTCTGCATGGCACAGGCGGCACAGGGAGGAGCGGCCTCCGAGAGATGCATTTCTTGTTGGTCTCAGGCGTTCGCGCGAAGACCTCTATCGCCGTATCGATACACGCGTTGATGAGATGTTTTCGCGGGGCCTCGTGGATGAAGTCCGTCATCTCTGCGAGCGCGGATATGCCGATGCGCTGAAACACCTCCGGCCGCTCGGATACATCGAGGTGATTGACTATCTTGAAGGGCGGGCGGACCTGGAGGAAGCTGTTCGACTTGTGAAGCGCAACTCGCGCCGGTACGCAAAGAGACAGCAGACGTGGTTTCGCAAGGAAGCCGTCCGTTGGGTTGACCTCGACCCGGCGGACGAGGGCGAGCGTGCGCGGAACAAAATAATTCAAATCCTTCCGGGACGCTTCGGCACATGATTTCGTGACGATTCTTGGAGGAGACATGCGCGACACATTGATTACGTTGATTGCCATAATAGTCGTGATCGGGCTCATTGTTGCTTTCAATAAGTACTATCGACAAGGCGCGGGGCCGAAGGCCGCACCTGCGCGCGATTTTTCCAAGGAGGCATCTTTGAAACCTGAGGAAGGGAACAAGCTTGTTGCAGTCGTTGAAACGAGCAAGGGGACGTTCTCGTTCGAGTTGCTCCCCAAAGACGCGCCAGGCACCGTGGAGAATTTTGTTCGCCTCGCGAGGAAGGGGTTCTATGACGGAACGATCTTCCATCGTGTCGTTCCCGGATTTGTGATTCAGGGCGGCGACCCGACCGGCACGGGCGCCGGCGGGCCGGGATATACGATAAAGGCGGAGTTCAACGCGCGCAAGCACGTGGAGGGAACCGTGGCGATGGCACGGTCGGATCACCCTGATAGTGCGGGCAGCCAGTTCTACGTCTGTCTCGCGCCTGCACCCCATCTGGACAGGAAGTACACGGTGTTCGGCCGGGTGATTGAAGGTATGGATGTAGTGAGAGCAATCAATCAGGCGCCAACAAACGAGAATGATCGCCCGCTCGAGGATATCATAATGAAGAAAGTGACAGTCCAGGAGGTTACTGCATCGGAGGAATGAAGCTCTCGGGGAAACAATTAGCTGAACGCGCCGACAGGGCCCTGGCACGGCTCGAGAGTTGCGACCTGTGCCCGCGCAACTGCGGAGTGAACCGTCTCGAGGATGAACTCGGGTTCTGCCGCACGGGGCGTAACGCGCTGCTTTCGAGTTATGGCCCGCACTTCGGGGAAGAGGCTCCACTCGTGGGCGCTCACGGTTCCGGCACCATCTTCTTTGCCGGATGTAACCTCGGCTGCATCTTCTGCCAGAACTATGATATCAGCCACCTGCTCCATGGCGCTCCCGTCACCGCCGAGGAGCTTGTCGACGTGATGCTGGAGCTTCAGCGAAAGGGATGCCATAATATCAATTTCGTCTCGCCCTCGCATGTCGCGGCGCAGATGCTTGAGGCGCTTGCGATTGCGCACGAGCGAGGGCTCAGGGCGCCGCTCGTATACAATTGCGGCGGATATGACTCGCTTGAGACGCTCAAGCTGCTTGACGGCGTCATAGACATCTACATGCCCGATGCGAAGTATGCCGACGAGAAGATCGCAATGGAATTCTCGCGGGCGCCTAACTATCCGGAAATTATGAAGGCTGCACTGAAGGAGATGCACCGACAGGTGGGCGACCTCGAGGTTGACGAGCGCGGTGTCGCCGTGCGCGGCATGCTTATTCGGCATCTCGTATTGCCCAACGGGCTTGCGGGCACACAGGAAATCGTGCAATTCATCGCGCGCGAGTTGTCCGTGAATTCGTATGTGAACGTGATGGCGCAGTATCATCCGGTGTACATGGCGTACGAACACCGGTCGCTCAACCGCCGCATCACGCGCACCGAGTACCTTGAGGCGCTCGATATGGCGTCGGCGTCGGGATTGCATCGAGGATTTTGACCGTTGGGGTTGCTGCTGTCCAGAACGTTCTTTCACCGCAAAGGCGCAAAGGGCGCAAAGAGAGAATTATGGTGAGAGAAGAGATTGGTTCCATAGAATTCGCCCGCACGCGTGCAGAAGACCTGCGACACTCTCATCAATTATCGTGGACAAGAGTCAATGCTGGACGAGGAGAGCGATGACGACCACGTCTGCAATCGCAAATGAACTCAGGCAGGTCCCTTTTTTCTCGAAACTGAGCGATGCGCCTTTAAGGGAAATCGCCAAAGCTGGGCGCGAGAAGAAATTCGACAAGGGCCAGATGATTTTCTTCGAGAACGACACGTGCGACGGGTTCTATTTCATTCGAAGCGGAAGCGTGAAGATATATAAGATGTCCTCGGGCGGGCGGGAGCACATCCTTCACACGTTCAAGGCATATGAAACCTTTGCTGAAGTGCCGACGTTCGATAACGGCATGTGTCCGGCGAACGCGCAGGCGCTCGAAAATTCCACGTTGCTTCTGATTCGGAAGAGCGATTTCGAGAAAATCATGCGGGCGTACCCGGAAGTCGCGTTCGGGCTCGTGCATCATTTTGCGCGTTGGCTGAGGAGGTTCACGGTCCAACTCGAAGAGTTGTCCCTCAAAGACGTTACTGCCCGATTGGCGAGTTATGTGCTTAAGCTGTCTGAAGAAGTCGGGAAACAAACGCCTGAAGGCATCGAGATTCGCTTGAACGAAAGCCAGCAGGAGATTGCGTCTCACATTGGAACCGTTCGCGAGATAGTCTCGCGCACCTTCCGCAAGTTTCAGGATATGGGCCTCATCCGCCTCAAGGGTCGGCGGCTGGTGGTCCTTGACCGAAAGGGGTTGGAGGAATTGGTTTAGCCTGTCATGAGGATGCCGGTCGCGACGATTCGCCCGCAAGGTTTGATCTGTCGGGCGGGATTCAGTTAACATACATTCGCCGTATGGGAGCGCACTATCAGAGGTCGCCACATGGTCTCGGTGGAGAGGATGAACCAATGAGCATTGAGACGAAAGCCATTGTGACGGAATTGCGAGAACAGCTTGAACTAATCTATGGTAAGCGACTAGTCCAAATGATACTTTTCGGTTCTCAGGCACGGGGTGAAGCATGTCCGGGTTCAGACATAGATGTCATGGTGGTGCTGCAGGGCCCGGTGAGACCCGGCGAAGAGATAGCCCGAGCGGGAGGAATAACGTCCGCCCTTTCCTTAAAATACGATGTCGTAATTTCTTGTACCTTTCTATCAGAGGAACGGTACAAACATGAACAAAGCCCGTTACTGCTCAACGTCCGCAGGGAAGGGGTGGTGGCATGATTCCTGAGCAAAGCGCGTTGTTGGCAAAATCCCGAGAGAGTTTAAAGGCGGCTCGGTTGCTTGCAGAGGGCGGCTATTTTGATTTTGCAGTGTCGCGTGCGTATTATGCGATGTTTTACGTTGTGGAAGCACTTTTGTTGGAAGAAGGGTTGGCATTTTCGAAACACTCGGCCGTTATCGCGGCTTTCGGACAGAAGTTTGCCAAGACAGGTTGCGTGCCTCAGGATTTTCATCGCTACCTGATAGAAGCTGAGCATAGCCGCAATGTAGGTGACTATGATATTGGCGCAGATTTGACTGAGGAGGATGCACGAAAGCATATCGATCGCGCCGAAGAGTTCTTGAAGGTGGGCGAGCAATTGATCGCTCCTGAGTGAAGAGGTGGTCGACGTGCCATCAGAGCGTTACAAGCGCTTCCACTTTGATGCCAGCGCGGGTGCAGGCATTGTCGCCGTTGCTCAGGTCGCCGATGACGACGATGCCGTCCACCTCGCAGCCGTAATCGCGGAGCAGTTCATACGCCTTCAGGCTTGAGTTACCGGTCTTTATCACGGTGTCGATGATGAGCACACGCCAGCCTTTTGCCAGGCGGCCCTCGATGGGGAGGTCGTAGCTGTTTACGGGAGGGCCGAGGCGTACGAAGAAGCCGTTCACGTTGAACCAGTGCCCATAGACATAGAGCATGATGGGGCTGATGAGGAAACTGCCGCCGACTCCGTGTGAGCCGATTGCTTTGATGCTGGGATGTTTCTTGAGGATAAGGTCCCCCATTTCCATGACTATGGCATAGAGCAGGTCCGGCTGGCCGATCATTCCCTTGACGTCCATCTGCACTCGGGGTGCGGCGCCAGGGGTTCCGTCATCCTTCTTGATCACGAACTTCTTGATTTCTTCCCGCCAGTTTATCATGCGCCTGCCTCCTTCGGCAGATGACCGTACAGTCTGGCGAAACGATACCCTATTTTCCCTTGAAATCCGGCTTGCGCTTTTGCATGAATGCAAGCGGACCCTCGATTGCGTCTTCCGATTTGAACACGGGCGTGGCCAGTTCGATTTCGTGTTCATAGGCCTTGGGGAGCGGCATGCTCAGGCACTCGATGGCCGATTTCTTGATTGCGCTCACAGCGAGAGGACCGTTATCAGCGATGCGGCGCGCGAACTTTTCGGCCGTCGGCATAAGTTCGGCTTGAGGAACAACGTAATTGACGAGCCCCATTCGATAGGCCTCATTCGCATCTATCTTCTCGCCAGTGAGAAGGATTTCCATCGCCTTGCAGAACGGAACCTGGCGGGGGAGGCGGACGGTCGAGCCGCCCGCAGGAAACAAACCCCAACGCGGTTCCTGAATGGCAAAGAAGGCGTTTTCGGATGCGATGCGGATGTCCATCCCGAGCAGCATTTCGAGGCCGCCCGCTATGCAATACCCGTTGACGGCCGCGACGATAGGTTTCCATATGTCGAAGTGTCGGAGGAGCGCCGACTGGAATATCTGGGCCATTTCTCCTTTTATCAGGCCCGGGAGCCCCTCGGGCGAGGCCGTTATCCGCGGGATGAGCGTGCCCAGGTCTGCGCCGGCACAAAAAGAATTGCCGACGCCGGTGATGATGGCGACGAGCACAGAGGCGTCATCGCGGAAATCCATCCATGTCTTCCCGAGTTGCTCGAGCGTATCAGGGTCGAGCGCATTGCGCGCTTCCGGCCGATTGAGGGTGATGTAGGCGATCTTGTCCTTTTTCACGTAGTCAACGGTCATCTGAGCCTCCTTGTTCCCATTTGGGCGGTTCGCGGGCCGCGCCAATGATTCTCTGTGGACGGTATGCTGCGCTTGTGCTTCCAAGAAACTGCCTGCTGCCGGTCATTGCGAGGGAGTGCAACGACCGAAGCAAGCTCGTTGGCAGCCATGGAAACGCGCAGAGATCGCTTCGTCATGCCCCGCCTAATGCGAGACATGACTCGCAATGACAATCAAAGCAAGACACGTTCAACCCCCCATACCTTCGCCAAGAGCGAGGTCGGCCGCTTCTAAGTCGCTGCCGGCCGGAATTTCGGCAGCGAAATAGTCGGGCTGATATCCTCGAACACCACGTGAACCGGCATGCCCACGCGCACCTGATCCGGCTCGATTTCGATGATATTGCTCATCATGCGCACGCCTTCTCCGAGTTCGACGAGCGCAACGGTGTACGGCGCGTCTTCCTCGAATGATGCGCTCGGGGGCCGGTGGATGATTGTGTAAGAATAGACTTTCCCCGAGCCGCTTGCTTCAACCCATTCCAGGTTTTCGGAAAGGCACGCGCGGCAGGAAGATTGCGGAAAGAATTGATTGCGTCCGCAGTCACGACATTGCTGGATGAGGAGCTTGTGTTGCCGGGCGGCGGCCCAGAATGTTTCGGTGATGTGGTCGGGGACAGGCATCGGCTTCAAGTACTCAGGCATTGGCGCTCCTTAGTCCGTTCCCAATATAAGTGCCGTATGACACGAGAAGTGGCCTCCGAGTCCTGTAACAAGTCCGACGCGGGCGTTTTTCACCTGGCGCGCGCCGCCAACCTCGCCGCGGAGTTGCTTGACGGCCTCCGTGATGTGAAAAATGCCCGACGGCAACCCGGGATGGCAGTGCGCGTGGCAACCGCCGTGCGTGACGATGGGTATCTCGCCGCCGATTTCGATTCTCTTGCCGCCCTCGACGAATCGGCCGCCATCGCCCTTTTCGCAGAAGTCGAAATCCTCGAGGAAGAGAATCGGGGTGATAGAGAAGCAATCGTAGAATTGGGCGAAATGCATGTCTTTCGGTCCGAGACCCGCCATCTCGTATGCCTGCCTGCCGGCATCAGCGGCCGCAGTGCCGACGAGGTCATCAACGAGCGTCACGTGCTCCTGCATCGTGCGCGCGCCCGCACCGAGGAGGAGAACCGGTTTCTTCTTCAAGTCGCGCGCCCTTTCCGCGGAGGTCACAACGAGTGCGGCGCCGCCGTCAGAGATGATGGAGCACATGTCCTTGGTGAGCGGCCACGAAATCATTTTTGATGAAAGCACGTCTTCCACGGTGAGAGGCTCGCGCTTCTGCGCGTCCGGATGCATCGAGGCGTGTTTGCGGATGCTCACGGCGACTTGCGCCAGTTGCTCGTGCGTTGTGCCGTATTCGTGCATGTGACGGGTGGCGGCAAGAGCGTACGTGCTGATGAGGGTGGGTCCGTAGGGGCACTCAAACTGCGAATGCCCGATTTTCGAGTACAGCTCGGTGATGCCCTCGCCAATGATTGACATCAACTCGCCGTAGCCGACGAACGAGCGAATAGAATCGGCAGAAGCGATGAGGACAACGTCGGCCATGCCACAGTGTATCGCGTTCGCGGCGCTGATGACCATCTGGATAATGGTGGCGCCGCCAATTTGCATCGAGGTTGTGAACCGCGGCCGGATGCCCACATGCTCGGCAAACAGAACGCTGTGCATCAGGATGAGACGGTTTGCGGTGCCGGTGGTAAGCACGCCGTCGACGTCGGTGTTTTTGAGCCCGCAGTCTTCGAGCGCGCGCTTCGCGGCCTGTGCGTGGAGCTGCATCGGGTCTTTGTCGGGCACAAGGCCGAGGTCGCTCTCGCCGATGCCGGCGATGGCAACCTGCCTGCTCCAACTATGGCTCATGTTCTCCGTCGCCCTTTGAGACCGAATGTGCGAATAAATTCGCACCTACACGTTTCGCTTGTCGGCTGCTTCTCACTGCAATAGCAGTCTTCCTATGATTTCGCGCTGAATCTCGGAGGTTCCGCCGCCGATGGGGCCAATGCGCGAGTCGCGCCATAGCCGCTGTATCGGGTATTCCATCATGTATCCGTATCCGCCGAATATCTGGAGCGCCTGATTGATTACGCGCGCGGCCATTTCGCAGGCGAACAGCTTGCACATGGCGACTTCAACCTGGCAGGGTTCCTGCTCGACATATAGCCGGATGGTGTTGTAGACGATCTGTCGCGCGGCCTCGATTTCGGTGGCCATGTCGGCGATCTTATGGCGTGTCACCTGGAATTTGGCTATGGCCCGGCCGAACTGCACGCGCTCCTTTGAATACTCGATTGCAAGGTCGAGGGCCCGCTGTGCCTCGCAGACCGCGCCGACTGCCATGTACAGGCGCTCTTCCTGAAAGTGAATCATGATGTTGTAGAAGCCGCTTTCTTCCTCGCCCAGGATCGCGCTCTTGGGCACGCGCACATCCTCGAATGCCAGCTCGGCGGTATTGCACGCGCGCCAGCCGAGTTTGTCGAGGTCGCGGCTGACAGTGAAGCCCGGCGTCTTCGTGTCCACGAGAAACTGGGTGATTCCCTGATGTCCCTTCTCCCTGTCGGTTTTCGCGGCAAGGATGACGAAATCGGCGATGCCGCCGTTGGTGATGAACATCTTGCTGCCGTTGATGACGTAGCTGTCGCCGTCCTTCACGGCGTACGTCCGCATGGATCCGACATCGGAGCCTGCACCCGGCTCGGTCACGCCGAGCGCGCCGATGATCTCGCCCTTCACGCCGGGCACAAGATACTTCTCCTTCTGCTCGTCGGTTCCGAGGTGGGCGATGTAGGGAAGCGCGATATTTGAGTGGAGACCGAGGGAAGCAGCGACGCCGCTCGAGTTGCACCGCGCCATCTCTTCGGCGAGGACAATGGTGGCGACGAAGCCGGCATTCGAGCCGCCGTATTGCTCGGGGATGTCAACGCCGAGGAAGCCGAGCTCTCCGAACCGCTTGAACACTTCCCGGTGTGGAAAGCCGCCTTGCTTTTCCCATTCCTCGGCATGCGGCGCAACCTCTTTTTCGATAAAGCTGCGGAGCGAGTGGCGAAGCATATCGTGCTCATCGGTAAAGATAGGATGTCTCTTGCCCACGGTTCCTCCCGATTCCTCATTACAGGGTGATTGACGCCAATACTGGGGTGTGCCTCAAATCTATACCACCATGACGCGCGATGTCAAGCTGAGAGGGATTTCGGATGTACGGCCGAGAGCCACGGCAGCCATGCGCGCAGGTTAGAAGATATAATTTTACGACAGGGCCATTCTGTTGGGTTCAGCCCGCCAACGGGGATACTATCGAAATACTTACTTATGATGCATACTGAGAGAGTAAAAGGTCCATTCTTGGGATATACTACCTATTCTCCCGGAAAGAACAAGGGCTTGCCATTTATCTGGCGACCGCATGCCGTGGGAAAAGAAAATAGGTATCATGTCCAAGCTCATGCCTGAATCCCTGCATAATTGAATTGCAGGGAGCGGGAGGGAAGATTGGGAATCAGGACTGCAATATCATCGGGATTTCAACGAATTCGACGCGCCTTCACTCTTCTTGCGGTGCTTTCTCTCTTGGCAACCTCCCTTTTCACATGTTCCGGCCAAAATCCCGGAGGACCTCCCGAGAAGGAGGCTGTCCCGGTGACTGCGGCCACGGTGGTTCAGAAGACCGTGCCCGTGCAGCTCAGGGCAATTGGCAATGTCGAAGCCTACTCCACCGTATCGGTCAGGTCTCAGGTGAATGGAGAACTCATGGGGGTCTACTTCAAAGAGGGACAGGATGTGAACAAGGGCGCGCTCCTTTTCACCATTGACCCGCGCCCCTATGAGGCGGCTCTCACAGAGGCTGAAGCAACGCTTGCCAAGGACACAGCACAATTTGAGAACGCCCGGCGAGAGGTCGGCCGCTTTCAGAAACTTTTTGAGGAAGGCCTTATCTCTCAGGATCAATTTGACCAGATCAGTACAAACGCGTCTGCCCTTGAGGCCACGGTCAACGCCGACAGAGCAGTAGTTGAGAACGCCCGGTTGCGGCTGGAATATTGCGTTATCCGTTCGCCCATTACCGGCAGAACGGGCAATCTCATGGTTCACCCGGGAAATCTGATAGAGGCGAATGACGAGAGTCCGATGGTTGTTATTAATCAGATTCAGCCTATCTATGTGACATTTTCCGTGCCGGAACAGCATCTCCCGGAGATACGGAAGTACCGCTCTTCCGGAACCATAGCGGTTGAGGCCTTCACAACCGAGGGCGGAGACAAGCCGGAGGAAGGAATGCTGGTTTTCGTGGATAATGCAGTGGATGTTACTACCGGCACGATCAAGCTCAAAGCATCATTCGATAATGCAAATAGGCGGCTCTGGCCCGGGCAGTTCGCCGATGTTGTTATGACACTTACGACGCAACCCGATGCCGTTGTTGTAGCTTCGCAGGCGATTCAGACCGGGGCAAGCGGCCAATACGTCTTCGTGATAAGGGACGACCTTACCGTCGAGTCACGTTCCATTTCTGTCGGCAGGACTCTGGATGGCGAGGCTGTTGTTGAAAAAGGCCTTCAGTTGGGGGAAAAGGTCGTTACCGACGGTCAGCTCCGCCTTGTTCCGGGCGCGAAAGTGGACATTAGGGTCGCTGCTGAAAGCGGTGACTGATGAATATTTCAGAACTTTTTATCCGAAGGCCAGTTATGACGACGCTCGTCATGATGGCCTTTCTACTCTTCGGGGTCATCGGGTATCGGCTCCTGCCGGTGAATGACCTTCCCAACGTAGATTTTCCAACCATTTCGGTTACCGCCAGTTTGCCGGGTGCAAGCCCCGAGACGATGGCTGCAGCCGTGGCTACTCCCCTCGAGCGGCAGTTCTCCACCATTGCAGGCCTCGATTCCATGACTTCCTCAAGCTCGCTCGGCAGCACGCAGATCACGCTCCAGTTCAATCTGAGCCGGGACATTGATGCGGCAGCCCAGGATGTGCAAGCAATGATAGCGAGAGCGTTGCGTCAACTACCGCAGAACATGCCGAGTCCCCCTTCATATCAAAAGGTGAACCCGGCGGACCAGCCCATTCTCTATCTCGCGCTCAGTTCGCCCACGCTCCCTCTTTCAACCGTGAATGAGTACGCAGATACGTACATAGCTCAGCGCATATCCATGGTAAGCGGAGTAGCGCAAGTTCAAATTTACGGTTCTCAGAAATATGCCGTACGTGCTCAAGTTGAACCCCACGCCCTTGTCTCGCGAGGGATAGGGATAGATGAAGTTGTAGATGCGATTCGGGAGGCAAATGTCAATCTGCCGACGGGGATTCTCTACGGTTCGGACAAGGCGTTCACCGTGCAGTCGACCGGCCAGCTCTACGAGGCTGCGGCTTACCGCCCCGTGATTGTGACCTATCGGAACGGTTCTCCCGTGCGTCTCGGAGAGATCGGCAGGGTTATTGACAGCGTAGAAAACGACAAAATAGCCGGCTGGCACAACGGCACCCGTGCCATTGTTCTTGCCATACAGCGTCAGCCCGGCACGAACACGGTCAAGGTCGTAGATTCAATACGAGAGCTTCTCCCGAGGTTCCGCGCACAAATGCCTGCATCCGTTGACCTCAATATCCTCTACGACCGGTCGGTATCCATCCGCGAATCGGTCAACGAAGTGAAATTCACGCTTGTGCTGGCGGTCGCTTTGGTGGTTCTGGTGATATTCCTTTTTCTGCGAAATGTCTCGGCAACGGTCATTCCCAGCCTTGCATTGCCGGCATCCATTATTTTCACATTCGCCGTCATGTATCTCTTGGGTTTCAGCTTGAACAACCTCTCCTTGATGGCATTGATTCTCTCCGTCGGATTTGTGGTTGACGACGCCATCGTCATGCTTGAGAACATTGTCCGGCATATGGAAAAAGGGGAGGGTGCGCTCGATGCTTCGCTCAACGGCTCACGCGAAATCGGGTTTACGATTCTATCCATGACGCTCTCCTTGGTGGTGGTGTTTGTGCCCATATTATTCATGGGAGGAATCTTGGGTCGCCTGCTCAACGAGTTCGGGGTTACCATCAGCGTAGCGATTCTTGTCTCCGGATTCGTTTCCTTGAGTCTGACTCCAATGCTGTGCAGCAGGTTCTTGCGTCCCGCGGCGCGGGAACAGCACGGCCGTCTATACATCGTCCTCGAACGCTTCTTCGCTGGCATGCTCCGAGCGTACGAATATAGTCTCAAAGCTGTGTTGAGGCATCGCCTGACCATCATGCTTATCACGGCAGCCTCCCTTGTTGCCACAATCTATCTGTTTATTGTGATACCGAAGGGATTCCTGCCGAGTGAGGATACGGGTCAAGTATTCGCCTTTACCGAAGGGCCTCAGGGAATTTCCTTCAAGTCAATGGTGACGCACCAACAGACGTTGGCGTCTATTGTGCAGGCGGACCCGAATGTTGATTCCTTCATGTCAAGTGTGGGCGGAGGGGGCGCAAGCGTGAGCACCAATTCGGGCCGGATGTTCATCCGATTGAAGCCTCGGTCGGAACGCCGCCTGAGTGCAGATGAAGTAATCCAGGAATTGCGGACGAAGACCGCGAAGGTTATTGGCATCGACATGTTTTTGCAGAATCCTCCGCCTATTCGCGTCGGAGGTCGATTGACCAAAAGCCAGTACCAGTTCACCTTGCAGTCTCCCGATACCGATGAGCTTTACAGGTACTCTGCCATGTTGGAAGCAAAGCTGCGCGAACTCCCACAGCTTCAGGATGTCACAAGCGACGTGCAGCTCAAGAGCCCCGAAGTGAACGTGGAGATAAACCGTGATAAGGCGTCAGCCCTTGGGATTACCGCCGAACAAATCGAGGATGCATTGAGTGCCGCGTATGCATCGCAGCAGATTTCCACGATTTATGCGCCGAATAACCAGTACCGGGTTATCATGGAAGTCGAGCCGCGATATCAGGAGGACCCGTCTGCTCTGTCCTTTTTGTATGTGAGGTCGGCCACGGGGAAACTGGTTCCTCTCAGCACCATAGCTACGATACGTCAAGGGACTGGCCCGTTGACGGTGAATCACTTGGGGCAGGTCCCTTCCGTGACGTTGTCTTTCAATCTGAAGCCCGGAGTCGCTCTGGGCGATGCCGTGGCCATTGTTGACAAGGTGGCCCGCGTTACTCTTCCTCAGGGCATCAGCACGAGTTTTCAGGGCACGGCGCAGGCATTTCAAACATCGCTGCAAGGGTTGTGGGTGCTCTTGCTCATGGCAATCATTCTCATTTACATAGTGTTGGGGATACTCTATGAGAGCTTCATTCATCCTCTGACAATCCTATCGGGCCTTCCGTCCGCCGGGTTCGGCGCGCTCATAGTCTTGTTGCTGTTCCGCCTGGAACTGAACGTGTATGCGTTTGTCGGCGTCATCATGCTCATTGGTATTGTGAAGAAAAACGCGATTATGATGATAGATTTCGCGCTCGCTGCCCAGCGTGATGAAGGGAAGGAACCGCTTGAAGCGATTTATCAGGGATGCGTTGTCAGGTTCCGCCCAATCATGATGACCACAATGGCCGCACTCATGGGAACGCTTCCCATTGCCGTCGGTTTCGGCGCAGGCGCGGAGGCGCGCCGCCCGCTGGGGCTTGCAGTTGTGGGAGGACTCCTCGTTTCCCAGCTCCTGACTCTCTATGTGACTCCTGTATTCTACGTTTACCTGGAGGCTTTCCAGAAGAAGGTAAAAAGCTGGGGTGGCAGTCGCGAAAGCGGGCAACAGGTGTAGGACAAGCAACCAAGATCTGTGAAACAACGCATGTCACAGAGCGAAGCGGACTCTTCACCACAAAGGCACAAAGAGAAGCTTTTGTTCTATTCTTTGTTGGCGTCTTGGTGCCCTTGTGGTGGAAATCTCCCGTTTTTTCCCTTTGTGTGTCTGCACGTAAGTGGTATCGCGAAACAATCACGTCAGGAGTTCGTCTTTTGCATGGATAGTGAGACAGCTTCTCATGAGGCTCGTGCGAATTGGACAGACAATTCGGGTAATTTGGCGAGAATCTTATCGAGGTTTTCGGACATGAATCGGGTTAGGCAAGTGCGGCCGCGGTCGGATTGCCCGGAGGCGCAGAGCGCGGCTGCTTCGGCTTCTACCTCGATGCTCTTCCTGAGGAACTCGGCTTCGAGCAGTCCCCACGCGGATTGAACAATAGGCGTTCTCTTCTCGTAATTTTCTGCCACATATTCTCCCAGCTTCTTGAAAAGCCACCATGCAGAGTCTTCTGAAAACTCCGAGCCTGCACGCGTAAGCATCGGCGGGACTTCCCCGTCAATATACAAAGGCATGAAAATGCCGCAGCACGGGTTGCCGAGATTCGCCCAGTACACAGCCGGGCCGGTTCTGCGGAGATGAGCAACCATGCTCGCGGCGGTTGTGCCGACCGGGTCGGCATGCATGCAGATGGAATAGCACGTGCCGTCCGCAGGGTCACGTCCGGGCGTGAACACCGTCCCGCTTTCGTAGTGGTCGCGCAGAATGCGCATCATCGTTTCGGGCGCGATGCGGCCGCGATACTCTTCCAAAAACTGCCGTGACTGCCTGAGCCGGTCTTCCGAAATCTGAGGCGGCGCAACGTCGGTGCTTCGGTAGGCTTTCGAGAAGTCGAACGCTTCCGACGAGGTACGCTGCCACCATCCGCTTGCTGCAGCGTGCGAAATCGCGTCGTTCGAGAGGCCACTCCAATCGGCGCCGATAGCGATGTGATTGGAGATGCTTGCGATTTCGGGAACCTTCTTCCATGCATACTGCCGGCCTGAGGCTTCAAGGATATACGCTTCTGAATGGTCGGCAATCAAGAAAGAGTTGTTGTATTGCCACTGCACGTGCTCGAAGGCTGAACCGCCCTGCCCGAACTCTTCAAGAAGGCTCGTCATTACCTCAAGTGTCTCACGGGCCGTATGGCCTCGCTCGAGCCCGAGACGCACGAGGTCCATCCCAAGCAGGCCGATTTCGGGAAGGGCTTCCTTGGTGAACACCGCTTCATTCCCGATGGCAACACTGCATTCGTTCATTCCGTGCTCGAGACCCCAGAGCCAATGCGGTCGGGAACCGATGAACGCGAGGGTTTCCTCGACCTGAGGGATTTCGAGGTACTGGCATTTCACGCGGGAGCCGCGAGGGTGATTGAGATGCGGCACCTGAATAAGCGGCTGGCTTTCGTCGGCGGGCCGGTCACTGTTCTTGGCGAATATTACCGAGCCGTCGGCGGTGGCGTTCGGGAGAGCGACGAGTGTGTCACAGCCGAGCAGAATCATAAGAACACCTTCACGAGAGCGCCTTCAAGAAAGATTGAAACACAAAAGGCGCAAAGAGCGCAAAAGAATAACAGCGGAAAGCAAAGAAGTGTGCGCAAAATCACACCAGAAATTCAAGATTTCAAAAGTGCACTTCAGGAAGTCTTCTTTGCGTCCTTTGCGCCTTTGCGGTTACATTCGCTTTTCTTATTTCAGCACATTCGCCGCAATCACGAGCCGCTGGATTTCGGAGGTGCCTTCGTAGATTTCCGTAACCTTCGCGTCGCGGAAGTTGCGCTCGACCGGGTATTCCTTCGAATAGCCGTAGCCGCCGTGTATCTGGACGGCTTTGGTCGCAGTCTTCATGGCGGTTTCAGAGGCGAACAGCTTTGCCATGGCCGATTCCTTCGAGTAACGCTGGCCCGCATCCTTCATCCGGGCCGCGCGATACACGAGCAGGCGGGAAGCATCTATCTCTGTCGCCATATCGGCGAGCATCCACTGAATCGCCTGAAACTTCGCTATCGGCTGATTGAACTGCACGCGCTCCATCGAGTATTTGACCGACTGTTCCATTGCGGCGCGCGCGATACCGACCGCCTGTGCTCCGATGCCGATGCGGCCGCCGTCGAGCGTTTGCATCGCGATCTTGAAGCCCTGGCCGAGTCCACCGAGCAGTTGGTCTTTCGGTATTCTACAATCCTCGAAGATGAGCTCGGCGGTGCCGGAGGCGTTGAGGCCGAGCTTCCTCTCGATTTTTCCGACTTTGTAGCCGGGCGTTTCCTTCTCGACAATGAACGTGCTTATTCCGCGCGAACCCTTCTCCTTGTCCGTCGTTGCGAATAGGACCACGGTGTCAGCGTGTGATGCATTCGTTATGAATATCTTGCTTCCGTTGATGACCCATTTGTCGCCGTCGAGCACGGCGGTGGTTTTCTGGTTGGAGGCGTCGGAGCCCGCGTTCGGCTCGGTGAGGCCGAAGCAGCCGATTTTCTTGCCGGACGCAAGTGGGGTCAGGAATTTTTTCTTTTGTTCTTCGGTTCCATTACTGAGGATCGGGTCGCACACGAGAGAATTGTTCACGGACATGATGACGCCCGTGTTCGCGCAAGCGCGTGAGATCTCTTCGAGCGCGACGACGTAGGAGACGCAGTCCATGCCCGCGCCGCCGTATTGGTCCGGCACGGCGACTCCCATGAGGCCCAGCTCGCCCATTTTCTGGGCGAGTTCTGTCGGAAAGCGATGTGTATCATCGAGCTCGGCTGCCACGGGCGCGACCTCTTTCTCCGCGAAGTTTCGCGCCATGTCCTGTATCATTCGCTGTTCTTCGGTCAGTTCGAAATCCATGATTATTTGCCTCCAGTGGGTATGAGGGTAGTGTGAGCGTCAAAAAGTCGCCGTACTACTGCCTTGCATAAGTTCGCCGTACAGCTGTCCGACCTTAAATCCCCCTCATTCCCCCTTTTTCAAAGGGGGACGCAAGTTGTTTCCCCTGTTGCCAAAGGGACGCAACCGTTCCCCCCCCCTTTGGCAAAGGGGGAAGGGGGATTTAGGTACGATGAATTGTGACGCGAATTTCCACAACCAAACACTATGGGTGGAACATGCGCGGTCAGCGTTCCACCATCACGGCAACAGCTTCTCCGCCGCCGATGCACAGGGTGGCAAGGCCTCTCTTGGCTTTTCTCTGCTTCATCGCGTACAGGAGCGTGACAAAAATCCGCGCGCCGCTCGCTCCGATGGGATGTCCCAGCGCGACCGCGCCTCCGTTGATGTTCACCTTCGCGGGGTCAAGCCCAAACGTTCTGTTGGCCGCCATGGTGACGACCGCGAACGCTTCGTTGATTTCGTAGAGGTCCACATCGGCGGGCGCCACCTTCGTCTTATCGAACAGTTTTTGCATTGCGTCTGCGGGCGCCACGGTGAACCATTCGGGTTCGCGGCTGGCGGAACTGTACGCGATAATGCGTGCAAGCGGCTCAACGCCTTTCTTCTTCGCGAATTCCGCCGAAGTGACCACCACGGCCGCCGCGCCGTCATTTATCGAAGATGCGTTCGCAGCCGTGACGGTGCCGTCTTTCTTGAAAGCCGGCGGAAGCTTGGGTATCTTGTCAAACTTGGCACGGCCCGGGCCTTCGTCATCGCTCACGACAATGGGGTCGCCCTTTTTCTGTGGAATGGTGACCGGCACGATTTCTTCTTTGAAAAGGCCTTCTTTCTGTGCGCGCTGCGCGCGTTTGAAGCTTTCGATCCCGAAGGCATCCTGCATTTGACGTGTGAACTCGTATTTCTCGGCGCAGAGCTCGGCCGCGTTACCCATGTGGAAATCATTATATGCGTCCCACAGGCCGTCCTTTATCATCAAATCAGAGATTTTCCCGTCGCCCATGCGGTAACCGCCGCGGGCCTTGTCGAGCGCATAGGGCGCGCGCGTCATGCTCTCCATGCCGCCCGCGACGATGACGTCGGCCTCCCCAACGCGGATGGCATCGAACGCGAGCATCACGGATTTCAAGCCGGAGCCGCACACCTTATTGACGGTCATGCAGTCGACCGACTTGGGCAGCTTGGCGCCGAGAGCGGCCTGCCGTGCGGGTGCTTGGCCCAGTCCGGCGGGCAGCACACAGCCCATGATGCACTGCTGAACCTCCTCAGGCGAAACCTTCGCCCGCTTCAATGCTTCTTCTATCGCGATGCTGCCGAGGCGCGTCGCCGGAACTTCCGAAAGCACACCTTGAAAGCTCCCGACAGGCGTCCGCGCCGCACCGATGATGACAACTTCTCGCATGGTCAACTCTCCTGCCTAATATGTTTGTATTCTGAGGTTTGCGGAAAGGGGTGAAACCGGTGAGTGGGCCACCGGTTCAGGTTATTCTAGCAGAATCGACACAGTGTGTCAATTGTGATTGCCGACCCATCGCCGACGGGTTATTTGTAGAAGAAACGGTCTCGGCTATGATTGTTATTGCGAGTCATGCCGCGCCCAAGGCGAAGCATGACGATGCAATCTCTTCAGTAACGTGAAGCCGCATATAGAAATTGCTTCGCTCCGCTCCTAAGAAACAGACAACCGTTTCGTCATTGCGAGGGAGCAACGCGACCGAAGCAATCTCTCCAGCAGAATTCAAGAGACACACACAGAGATTGCTTCGCTCGGGCCTGCGGCCCTTCGCTCGCAATGAAGGCTCGGATGTTTCATCCACATATAACCCTGCCGCACGCGTGGTCGAGTGCTCGCAATGGCCCACAGAGGGCAGCCTCTTACCGGAGAACCGAGATGAACTTCCAGATTGCCGGGTGACACGCCCAGATGATATAATTTCGAGGAAGGCATGTACAACTGTTTGGTGGAGAATCACTTTGGAGCTATTTGAGGAAGAAGAAAAGCGCGTGCGGGAGAAAAATGCGCCGCTCGCGTGGCGGATGGCGCCGCGCACGCTCGGTGAGTTCGTCGGGCAGGAACACCTGCTCGGCGCTGGCAAGCTGCTCAGGCGCCAGATAGAATCCGACAGACTCTCCACCGCGATCTTCTACGGCCCACCCGGCACCGGCAAGACCGCGCTTGCACGCGTGATTGCAAAAACCTCGAAGGCATCGTTCCAGCGTCTCAACGCCGTCACGTCCGGCGTCGCCGACCTGCGCGAGCTCATCGACGGTGCCCGCCAGCGAATGGCTGCATCCGGCCGCAAGACCACCGTGTTCGTTGATGAGATACACCGATTCAACCGCGCCCAACAGGACGCGTTGCTGCCGGATGTGGAAGAGGGAACCATTACGTTCATTGGCGCCACCACGCAGAATCCCTTCTTCGCCGTGACGGCTCCGCTTGTCTCGCGCTCGCAGATATTTCAGTTTCAGCCCCTGAGCGCGGAGCATATCCTCGCAATGATTGACCGCGCACTGGCCGATGAAGAACGCGGATTGGGGAAAATGAAGATTCGACTTGATGCGGAGGCACGCACACACTGGGCGAACTATTCCGACGGCGACGGACGTCGCGCGCTGAATGCGCTCGAGGTCGCTGCCATGACCACTCCGCCGGACGATGATGGCATCATTCACATATCGCTTAAAGTCGCTGAGGAATCAATCCAGCGCAAAGCCATCGTGTACGACGGCGCCGGCGACGACCATTACGACACGATTTCGGCGTTCATCAAGAGCATGCGCGGCTCCGACCCGGATGCCGCCATCTATTGGCTTGCGAAAATGCTCGAGGCCGGTGAGGACCCACGATTCATCGCGCGCAGAATCGTCATTTGCGCGTCCGAGGACGTGGGCAATGCCGACCCGCAGGCGCTCGTCGTCGCGAACGCGGCGCTGCAGGTGAGCGAATTCATTGGCATGCCGGAGGCACAGATACCGCTCGCGCAGGCAACCATCTATGTTGCGTGCGCGCCCAAGAGCAACGCGAGCTACACGGCAATCTCCGAAGCGCGCAAGGACGTGCGCGAGAATCCGACGTTTCCGGTGCCGAAGCATCTGCGTGACGCGAATTACCCGGGCGCGAAACGCTTCGGCCATGGTGAGGGCTATAAGTACGCCCATGACTTTCCCCGCCATTATGTCGAGCAAGTTTACGGTCCCGCCGGAAAGCAGTTCTACAGGCCCACCGACCTTGGCTTCGAGGCCGAAATTCTCAAGCGGCTGGAGAAGCTAAGAAAGAACGAAGGGGAAAAGGGCAAACGGGGAAAACGGGAAAGGGATTGATGGGAACTCCCTATGATTGTGTAGGTGCGGATTTATTCGCATCATTTTCTCGGCTTATCTTCGCCATGCCTATGCGAATGAATTCGCACCTACAGAATTATGGGACAGCATCAGACCCGCCTTCAGGAGCGCAGGTGCCCGAGAGTCCAGTTGTTGTGACGCGAGCAGGCGTCCTTGAGATAGTCCGCTACCCAGTCCTTGACGTGGGAGCTGATGTAGAACTTAGGCTCTAGGAGCGGGTCGTCGGCTGAGATGACGCTTTCTTGAACCGCGATTTCGCGAAGCGCCGTGTCGGGCATCAATCGGATGCCGATGCACATGTCAAGGAACAGCGGCGCGCGCTTGTCAAGGAAATCCACCGTTTCTTCAAGAGTCTCCCGGTCTTCCCCCGGTCCGCCAACGAGAAGCGAGAGCACATAGCTTATCTGCATTTCCTCGAGCAGCTCGCACGCCTTCTGCAGCTGCTCTCTCGTAAAATCCTTCCGTAACGTTTTGAGCATGCGCTCCGACCCTGACTCGCAGCCAAGCGAGATGACGCCGCAGCCTGAATCGCGCATGAGTTCAATGAGCTTGCGGTTCATGAACGCGGGATGAAGGCCCGCAACCCAGTGCAGGTTGAGTCCTCGTCGGCTGATGGCTTGACAGACCTCTTCCGCGTAAC
The DNA here is from genome assembly GCA_003598055.1 of Candidatus Abyssobacteria bacterium SURF_17. Lineage (GTDB taxonomy): Bacteria > Abyssobacteria > SURF-5 > SURF-5 > SURF-5 > SURF-17. Next base: position 44,517 of record QZKI01000093.1, read on the forward strand.
CGGGCGGGTGATTGAATATGGCATCGGTGAAGAAGACGACGGTTGCGCCCGTGTCCTTCTCGAGTGACTCGAGTTCGTCGGCAACCCGTTCGGGCGATTTCATGCGCCAGCGGGGACCCATCTTTTGCGGGCCGTCGCAGTAAAGACATCGAAACGGACAGCCCTGCTTTGTGACCATGTTCGCCATTCCCCCTTGTTCGAAGTAATGTTGGCTGTCGAACAGGTCGCGCCGCGGCGGGCGGAGCGAGTCAAGGTCTTCGATGAGCTTTGGCGGATTCGCCGTGATGCCTTGCGGTGTTCGCCAGACGAGACCGGATAGATCAGACCAATCAATGTTTCGCTCGATTCGCTCAACCAGTTCACGGAAAACCAGTTCCCCCTCGCCGACAATGCCGAAATCGGGCTCGAGGTATTCAAATGCCGCAATCGGGCTCACCGTGAATGCCGAGCCGCCAATGACAACTGTTGCATCGGAATTGCTGCGGCACAATTGAATGAGCTGTTTCGCCTCGGGAAGGAAGTACTCCATATTCAGGGAACATTGATTGTCGACGTTTCTGATCGAGATACCGATGAGGTCGGGGCTAAAGCTCGAGAGAGCCGACTTCACATCGGCTTCCGGATGGTTGGAAAACATCAAATCGAGCACGCGGATTTCGTGGCGACGGTCATCAAGCTGAGCGATAACGCTGGCAAGCCCGAGCGGCATCGGCGGCATAGCCTTGAACCGGTTGACAGATATGAACAAGAGCTTCACAGGCGCATTTTCCCCCTTTCGGAAAATCTGGTCTTATCTTACCACGAACCGGCGGCCACTTTCGTGCGGCGGCTTACAGTCATGTGACAAACGCCAGATATACGGGTGTCACCACTACGGAAAGCAATGTCCCGAGAACGATTGCTGAGGCGACGGCGTCGGGGTTTGCCCCATACTTTTGCGCAAGCACCACGTTGAACACCGCCGGAGGCATGAGCGAGTCGAGAAAGATGATATTGCGCGCAACGCCGGTGACTCCGAGTACCGTCACAAATATCGCTGCAATGATAAAGCCGCCGCCCATTCGGATACCTACGGCCACGAGCGCATGTCGCACATCGGAGACTCTGAGCAGCCGCAACTGTATTCCGAGGTTCAGTATCATAAGAGGAATCGCGACGTCTGAAAGCATCTCAATCGGTGTCATGAGGAATTTCGGAAGCTCAATGCCGAAGATGGTAGCTGCGAGTCCCGCACAGGCGGCGTAAATGAGGGGAAGCCGAAACATCTCGCGGAGGCCTCCCTTCCCTTTTGCAATCGACACGCCGAGGGAGGCGTTCATGATAGACACGACCACCATGAAGATGATGGCCTTGTCAAACCCTGCCTTCCCGAAGGCAAGGAGCGCAAACGGCAACGCCATGTTGCCCGAATTCATGAACATTGCAGGAAGTAGAAGACCGCGCATCTGAAGCCCGTTCTGGCGCTGGTAAAGCAGCATCAAGGCGCCTCCACTGAGAACAATGACAACGGCGGCTCCGCCCATAATCAGCCAATCAGAGGGAACGATTTCACGCTTTGCTATGGAAGTGAAGACCAAACACGGGCTGGTCACATTCACCAGAATTTCGGATATGGTGGGGGTATCCAGTCGTTTGAGGCGTGCGAGCGCCCACCCGAGCGCCATGATTGCAAAGACGGGGAATACTACCTCGATAATGGTCACCTTGTACGCTCCATGAATAAGAAAACCAGCCGCTGGTCCCGTAAAGTGAGGGCCTGTCGGCCGGTCTTTGCTCCGTCCATCCGGGGACAGAATACCTGTACGCTCATGTTCCGGCGAGGGTTGGAAAACTGTGGTCGTTTGTCTTTTCCGCAGCAATAGGTATTATGTCCCCGGAATGGTAACACACGGACGGCAGGATTGCAAGGAGGGGAAGGTATGACGGGCAGCGTTTGTCAAGAGCCCGGGGAGATTTGCCGCGAGAAGTTGTTGCGCCCCTTCAGAATCTTCCAGATGCTCATATGCAGTCTCAGGGCCGAGGCCATGCTGAGCTACACGAATTGGGAACGTTCGCTAGCACCTGGACGAAATATTCGGTTTCTCTTGTGACGGTTCAGCCTTGCTCTCACTGCCCTGTTGGAGGGGCGCAACAATTTCCCCGCGATGCATGCTCTTCCTCATCAGGCTACTTATTGGGGTGATAGGCTGATACTCTCCTTTGCTCCTGGGAACAATATCAACCAACATGGGCAGGTCAACAAGGTAAATTGTCGTATTCTTACTGATGTCCTCCTCATTGGCATCCGTCTGATTGTGCCTGTGATTCTTTCAAACCTCCGAGAAATCGGTCTCGTTTTCGCTTACGCCTTTACTCTGGGCTTCTATGATGCCGATCACGCGCCGCAACTCATCGTACTTGATCGGTTTTGACAGCCACAACATTCCCTCGAGGCTCGATTCGTCGAGGTAGCGATTCACGTCTCCGTGTGCAGTGGTGAGGATGACCGGCGTAAGTGGCTTAAGACTTTTTATCTTGTTGAGCAGATTAATGCAGCAACTCCGCAGCAGGAATAGGTCGGTGATGATGAAATCGAACCTCCACCTATTGAGCCGATGCATGGCCTGCTCTTCGGTGGCCGCAACTACCACATCGTAGCCGTCTTCGCGAAGGATTTTGGCCAAAGCCACAAGCGCATTGCGCTCGTCATCGACGACCAATACTTTCTTTGCTGCTGACAACGTAACCTCTTCTCACGGCCGCTTTGACCGGACTCTCTCAGAAATAAGGAACAATAAACCGCATGGTCCAAAAGCATCAACAATGCCAACGGAACAACGATGCTTAAACAAGATATGCGTCGATTGTGTAAGTTAAGTCATAACAGCATCTTGTAATGTTAATAGCATATTCATGACCTCTGTTTTTTTCTTCGTGACGGCCCTTTGCTTAGGGGGTTGCCACGAAATATTTGCATCATTTTTTCATCTCACTGCAACCCCATGCAAAATTTGCGTATGTAATTAACGGAATCGGTGTGCAGGAGACCCATAATAGAGGTGGAAAAACCACTTGCAGATTGGGTGTGGAACAAGTATAATGCAACTGATTTATTCACGAATTGTCCTTACTGCTTGCGAACGCCAGCCAGATGGGCGGGGGAACTTCAGGATTGATGGCACGGTTCTCATGGTGTGGCAGCAGAAGCTCCTCAGAATCAGGCATTTTCCTCCGGTGCGCGCGTAATTCGCGAAAGGCGTTCCCCTCCGTCAGCGGTATTCCGCTTGTTGTCTTCCTGGTCATAGTTCTTCTGGCCGGTAGAGGATTCGAGTCTTCTGGCGAAGCAGTTGCCGTTTCGGGCGCCGTACTGGTAATCCCTGTTCACGATGTTATTGACCTCGGCGTCGCATTCTTTGTGAAACGGTCCGTTGAAGGGGCTGAGCGTAGCGGGGTTCAACACATCGTTGTCGAGCTGGACACCCTTGGTGGTCGGGTGGACGCGGCGCTGGACATCCGGGATGCATTGGAAGGATGCGAGGTGCCGATATCCGCATATGTCAACAAGCGAGCGATTTCCGCGGGCGCGCTCATCTGCATAACTGCCAAGGATATCGCAATGGTTTCCGGCAGCACAATTGGCGCCGCAACTCCCATCGGTATCGGCCCGATGGGAGACAAACAGCAGACTGGCGAAAAGGAAGTATCCTACTTGCGCGGAGAGTTCCGGGCAACGGCTGAACGGAATGGTCATTCACCGCTGTTGGCAGAGGCGATGGTAGACCCAGATACAGAGGTGTGGGCGGTCTTTGAAAACGGTGTCCCGAGGATAGTCTCGTCTTCGGAGGCCGAAGAGTTGAAGTCTCAATCTGAGAAACTCGAGACGGAGGTCGTTTCCCCGAGGGGGAAGCTGCTCACACTGACGGCTGCCGAGGCGTTGAAATTTGGGCTCGCGGGCTCGACGCCGGCAACATTGGAGGACTTTGTCCGCTCGCTCGGGCTCGATCCTTCGAGCATGATCGTGGCCAAAGTGTCGTGGTCGGAGAATGTGGTGCGGTTCCTTACCCATCCGATTGTGTCCGGCCTGCTGCTTACATTCGGCGTGCTCGGCATCTTCTTCGAGCTGCAGATGCCGGGCTGGGGAATAAGCGGTACATTGGGCACGCTGTTTCTCCTCCTTTTCTTTGGCGGCCATTACCTTGCGGGCCTTGCGACGTTCCTGGACGTGCTTCTCTTCGTCGTAGGTTTGGGACTGCTTGCATTGGAGCTGCTGGTGATTCCCGGGTTCGGCATTGCAGGCATCTCGGGCATGGTATGCATTCTCGCAGGCATTTACCTTGCGCTTGTGAAGCGGCCCGTGCCCGAGTTTTCCTGGGATTACCAAATGCTTTCCAGCGCGCTGATCACGTTCATTTTCGTTGTGATTGCGGCGACTATTGGGATTGTAGCCATTTGGAAAACATTTCCTGATTCGCGGGTAAGAAAGTTCATGGTGCTTTCTGCGAGAGAAGATGCAGAAGCTGGGTACACGGCGGGAGAGAGTCTGGAAGCCTTGGAGGGACAGGTTGGCAGGAGCTTGACTCATCTAAGGCCGAGCGGGAAAGCGCTCATCGGTGGTGAGAGGGTCGAAGTGCAGACGCAGGGCGAGTTCATCGAGAAAGACAGGCCGCTGAGAGTAGTGAGAGTTTTGGGGAACAAGGTTTTTGTCGCCGAGGAAGGAGCTGAAACCACGTGACCATGGGCACGCAGATGAGGGAGAAGAAGACGCTGCTTTCCATGACGCGGGCGTTCCGCGTGGACATTCAGGACATTCAGCAGAAGGGTGCGGGCTACTACTCGTGCGGCCCGTTCGTTACACGATATAATAAACTCCTGACGAAGGCGAGAGAATTGTTTTCCGACGAGCAGACAGCGCTTCTGAACTCATTTGATGAGATAGCAGACACCAAATCGGTTGACCCGGCCGACAAGATGAAGGTGACGCAGCACGTGCTCATCGAGCTGGGCCAGCTTATCACTTACATGGAATCCGTCATAACACAGGAAGAAGAGGGACGACGGAAGCAAGCGTCGGGCGGAGTGTCGCCGGAGAAGGACTCAGGCGGGAACGCCTAGGAGGGCGGGGAATGCTCGTCTTGCTGCTGTTTATCATTGCAGTAGTCGTCATCTGTGTCGAACTGTTCCTGCCCGGTGGAGTGTTCGGCGTTTTGGGGGTGATCGCATTAATCGGAAGCATGGTGCTGGCAGTCCGGCAGTATGATGAGATGGGGTTCTGGATCATTGTGGGGGAGCTGGTGAGCGCGACGGTCCTGGTCCTGTTTGGGCTAAAGTATTTCCCGCGCAGTCGGACAGGCAAGCTTCTCATCCTGCATCGGAGCCTCGACAAGCAGTTGGGTTACAGCGGGACGGAAGCTTTGGAGAAGTACATCGGCAAAGAGGGAGTGAGCCTGACGGATTTGCGCCCGGCGGGCACCGCGCAGGTCGGGACCGTTCGTCTGGACGTCGTTTCGGAAGGAACCTTCATTGATAAAGGGAAGCGAGTGAAGGTGGCGGCGGTTGAGGGGAATCGAGTGGTTGTCAGGGAGATAGGAAACGCGATAGGAGAGGAGGACGGCCTCATGAACGTGGGTCTGTTGCTCAGTCTGGTTCTCGTGGGACTCATCCTGGCGATTATCGCCGTGTTGGCGCGGTTTTTTGGGCTGTGGCTACGAGCGGTTCTCTCCGATGCTCACGTCGGCTTCGCAAGCCTCATCGGGATGAGCCTGCGGAAAGTGAACCCGAGCGTGATTGTTAATACGCGTATTATGGCTATTAAAGCGGGGCTTAACGTGGGCACAAACGATTTAGAAGCACACTATCTTGCCAACGGGAACGTGGTGCGCGTGGTGCAGGCGCTGATTGCGGCGAACAAAGCCAACATTGCTCTCACGTTTGCGCGTTCCGCTGCGATAGATCTTGCCGGGCGCGATGTGCTCGAGGCAGTGCAGACGAGCGTCAACCCCAAGGTGATTGACGCGCCCGATCCCCGGAAAGGGAAAGAGACGGTGGACGCTGTTGCCATGGACGGCATCCAGTTGAAGGCGAAGGCGCGCGTGACCGTTCGCGCGAATCTCGAGCGGCTGGTTGGCGGCGCTACCGAAGAAACCATCATCGCGCGTGTCGGAGAGGGCATCGTGACCACTATCGGCTCGGCCGAGACCCATAAGAAGGTGCTCGAGAATCCTGACTTGATTTCCCGCAAGGTGCTCGAGAAAGGGCTCGACGCCGGGACCGCCTTCGAGATACTCTCGATAGACATCGCCGACATTGATGTGGGTGAGAATATCGGCGCCCAGCTTCAAACGAAGCAGGCAGAAGCGGATAAGCAGATAGCTCAGGCGAAAGCAGAGGAACGCCGCGCCATGGCTACCGCGCGCGAGCAGGAGATGCGCGCACAGGTGGTCGAGATGCGTGCGAAAGTCGTAGAGGCCGAGGCAGAGGTGCCGCGTGCGATCGCCGAAGCGTTCCGGAGCGGTAATCTCGGTCTCATGGATTACTACCGACTTCGCAACATTCAGTCGGATACCTCGATGAGGCAGTCTATTTCAGATATGGGGAAGTCTGACAAAAAGGATGAGTAGCATGAAGTTCCTTGTCACGCTGTTCATTATCTGGGTGTTGTGGAGGGTGCTGAGGTCGGTAATTGACGATTTGCAGCGCCGCATGGAAGAGCAACAGCGGGAGAATGAGAAGAGGACCGCGTCCGGCACGAGCCGAAGAAGCGTTCCTCAGCCCGCGCAGCGGCAGACAATGCGGCCTGCAGGAGGCGGACCGGACGCAGAAAAGCCCGGCCAAGGAGAAACCGACCTGGAGCGCTGGTACCGGGAGGCGCTTGAGCGCAAGCGCCGACTCGCGGGGACGACGCGCCCTCGTGGCGAACCGGCCGCGGTCGAACGAACACAGGTCAAGCGGCCTTCAGAGATACGGGTTGAGAGACCTGAGCGCATCGCGCGCGTGGAGCCGCAGGTCAGGCGCCGGCGCGAGGAGTTGCCTGCGAGGCCGGCTGTCATTTCGCCAAGGGAGAGGAAAGCGCCCGAGCCGGAGAAAGAGCGGCCGTACGCACATGCGGCGACGACGAGGCCGAAGAGATTCAGGGAGGCGCCCAAGACCGGGATTTCGCAAAAACCTGCACTGGCTGATTTTCTCGCCGGGGGAACGTGGCAGTTGGACGACGTACGCAGGGGCATTGTGTTCGCGGAGATATTGGGCCCCCCGAAGGCGTTTGGTGATATCGAGGCGCATGTGGTATAGCGGCGAGGGTTGCATGCGCGGATTCAGGGCGGACAGAACTTCCGCCGCTTCGAGGGAACATTTGCGAGGGAAAGGTGAGGCAGATGGGAATGATCGCAATCATTATCGTCGTCGGGGTCGTTTTGTACGTTGTGTATGCGTACAATCGGCTTATCACGCTTCGCAACAGAATCAAGAACGCTTGGGCGCAGATAGACGTTCAACTCAAGCGCAGGTATGACCTCATTCCCAACCTTGTCGAAACGGTAAAGGGCTACGCCAAGCACGAGCGCGAGGTGTTCGAGAAGGTGACCGATGCGCGCACCCGTGCCATCGGCGCGTCGGGCGTGCGCGAGCAGGGAAAAGCGGAGAATCAGCTTTCCGGCGCCCTGAAGACCCTTTTTGCAGTGGCCGAGAATTATCCGGAACTCAAAGCGAATCAGAATTTTCTGCTGCTGCAGGAAGAATTGGCGGGAACTGAGGGGAAAATCGCATATGCGCGCCAGTTCTATAACGACAATGTGATGCAGTACAACATCACGCGCGAAAAAGTTCCCGCTAACATCATTGCAGGCGCGTTCGGTTTCGGGCCACAGGAGATGTTTGAGATCGAAGTGGCGGCCGAGCGCGAGCCGGTCAAAGTGAAGTTTGATTAGGAGAACGCTTCCTTAGTACACATTTTCATAAATACGGTGATATATCCCCATTTTTGTAGGGGTCGTTCGCGAACGACCCCTACAAAGACCAGAGATGATAGAATACGTCACCGAATTTATGAGAGAGCGTACTAAGCGCCATCGCAATGAATCCCCCTTTGAAAAAGGGGGACGAAGGGGGATTTAAGAAGATTACAGAAGTCTTTGGTGCACAAGAGGTACTAATCCCCCCTCACCCCCCTTTAGAAAAGGGGGGAAGTTTTTCCCGAAGTGGATCGATATGACCACGCTCCCTGAATGGCTTACCACTCAGAGAATCGTCCTTGTGTGTCTGACGCTCTTTCTGGTTATCCCTCTGCTGGTTCTCCTCATGCCCGTTTCCGCAAACCTGTACGAGCAAATGAGCGCGAACCGGCGCAAGTCAATCGCCCTGTGCGTTTTCTTCATCCTCATCGTCTTCATTCTCGCGCTGCTGTTCGAGGAGATTGCGCCAGGCGCGAGAATCGTCGCCTTTCCCTTGGCGGTCGTGATTGCGACGGTGGGCCCACTCGTCGGGTACTACAACAGTGACAAGATAATCCTCCGGATGAGTCGCGCACGGCCTGCAACACGGGAGGAGCACCGGTTTCTCATGAATACGATAGAGGGACTTGCCATCGCGGCGGGTACACCTGTGCCTAAGCTCTACGTGATCGAGGACACCGCTCCGAATGCCTTTGCGACCGGCAGGAACCCGGACCATGGTGTCATCGCGGTCACCACGGGCCTGCTGCAGAAGCTCAACCGGCGCGAGCTTGAAGGGGTTCTCGCGCATGAGATGTCACACATCAAGAACTATGACATTCTGATTGATTCAATAGCGGTCATCCTCGTGGGCGTCGTGGCGCTGCTGAGCGACTGGATGCTGAGGACTTTCCGGTATGGGCCGCGCAGGAGCCGAGGGGCGAGCCGGTCGCGCGGAGGCGGCGGACAGGCACAGGCAATCATATTGTTGTTGGCGCTCATCACGGCGATATTGGCTCCTCTCATCGCCCAATTATTGCGACTGGCCGTTTCGCGCAAACGCGAGTTTCTGGCCGATGCCAGCGGCGCTTTTCTGACGCGGTATCCCGAAGGCCTGGCGAGCGCGCTCGAGAAGCTTGATGCAGATACGGAACCGCTCGAGGTCGCGAACAAGAGCACTGCGCATCTGTATATCGTGAACCCGCTCCGGGAGCACGCAAGTCTCTTGAACAACCTGTTCTCCACACATCCCCCCACTCAAGAGAGGGTCGCTGCGCTGAGGCGCATGTAAGGTGAACGGTCACAAATGAGAACAATCGGCGAGCGCAACGATACCGGGGAAGGGAGACAAACCTCGGCGCGCCTCAGGCTCGCGGCCGATTGGTATTTCATCGCCGCCGTCCTTCTGAGCGTCTTGTGGTGCCTCGCCTTTTCGAAGGTGGACCTGTCCTTCTTCGCCCCGTACTTTTTCACTGACATGGGGCATCAACTCTGTAATTTTGAGGGCGCGTTCCACGGAGAAATCCTTTATCGCGATTTCTGGGAGAACTGGGCTCCCGGAACCTTCTACCTGAATGCGCTTGCGTTCAAGATATTCTGCGTGAGCATCTATTCCACGAAGCTTCTTCTCGCCATCGTGACAGCGGGTTCCGCGGTCTTGCTGTATATGGTTTCCAGGCACGTAGTGCCGAGGCCGGTTGCTCTCGCCATTACCGCGATCTCACTCCTGTGGGGCAACTCCACTCTGAATGTTCCGTATAGCGGATGGTTCTCGAACTGTTTTGGGTTGGTGGCGCTCTGGGCGTTTGCAGGATATGTGACAGGAGAACGGCATCGTCTCACACGTCTCGCGTTCAGCGGATTAGCGCTCGGGCTTTCTTTCTCCTGCAAACAGAACGTCGGCTCTCTCGGCCTGCTGGCGATATCAACGGCAGCAGCCCTGCAAGCGCAGATAAATGAGAGAAACGGCCGTCCGGAGGTCTCCCCTGCATCCAGCGGTTCGCGCATCTTTTTCTCTTTCCTCATTCTTCTTTCGCTTCTCGTCCTGGTGTTCGTGAGCGGTGTCGTGCTTCCCATGTCTCTGTGGAATACGCTGTATATGGCCGACCTGAGGCCCGCTGCGCAAGAGTTCATTGTGTTCTTCTTGCCGGTATGGGTTCTTAATTGCTTCGTTCTAGTCTGGGGAGTACGCCTCACCGTACGGCGTCCGCGCGGGGCTGACCTCGCGGCGCTGTTTCGAGAGATGGCGCAGGCGGAGGTCGCATTGGCGGCAGGGTTTGCCATCGTCGTGGCCCCATGGTTCATCTATTTCTCGCGG